>DAIPLH010000001.1:401-29531 GCA_036769325.1 Bacteroidota bacterium | reverse complement strand
AAGTCTGATCCGCAGATCAGCGCGTTGCTGGCGGTGTTGCCGTTGCAGTTGTTGGATCAATCGTATAGATGCCATCTGTTCCTGAGGAGCCATACATAGTCCCATCCGTCGGGTCAAAGGCGATGCCGCGGACGTTGAAACCCAGAGGTCCAATTGCCGTTGCAATGCCAGTCGTCTCATCCAGGGTGTAGAGCATGCCACTTCCATCTGTGATGTACAACTGATCATAGCCATCAAAAGCCATGGCATTAGGAAGGGAGATTCCTGTGTTTGCGACAAAAGCCCCTTCACCGGTTGAGGCATCCACAGTGTAGAGTCCTGCATTGGTTGAAGTGCTCACAGCATACATCTCACCCGTAGACTTGATCGCAATGGCCGGAACGGATGGACCACCGTTTCCGATAATGCCAGTAGAGCCGACAAGAGTGCCATCACCGGTCACAGGATCGATTGTGATCAGGGCACCCGGATTCGTGGGTTCACCGCTCCCGGTTGACCCATAGGCAATACCGGATTGAGCGAGACTGCCACCGCTAAACAATATCGTGCCGTTATATCCAACGATCCATCCGACTGTAGGAGAGACGAAATCAATTGCCCGAAGGTGTTCTTCAGTTACACCCGTTACAGGCTCCCATGAAAATCCTCCGTTTGTCGTATGGGCTATTGCCCCGGAATTGCCGACAGTCCACCCCTCATTCAGATCCACAAATTGGAGTCCATTCAACTGCTCGTTTGTCCCACTGATCTGCTGGTCCCATTGTGTTCCGCCGTTGGTCGTATGCACAACAACGCCGCCGATTCCACCAGCTACCCAACCATCTTGTTGACCCACAAAAGACATGCTATTGAGGCCAATAGAGACCCCGCTATTTTGTTCTTCCCAGGTATTGCCACCATTCGTTGTAAAGAACATTGCTCCTTCATTGCCGGAAGTCCATCCTGTTGTTGAGTTCAGAAAGAGTACATCTCCCAGGGCTCGAGGGGCATTCACCGATTGCTGAGTCCAAGTAGTCCCCCCGTTAGTGGTGTGAAGCAGCGTTTGCCAATCACCCGATACCCAACCAGTTTGCGAGTCGACGAAGTGAACTCCAAAGAGGTTGTGAGGGTCGTCGCTATTTTGCTGGTTCCAGGTTACTCCACCATCACTGGTGTGAAGGATTATTCCAAAAGTCCCAACCGCCCACCCATTCGCGAGGTCGACAAAGTGAACATCATATAGATAGAGGCCGTTTCCGCTTCGTTGTGTCGTCCAGGTCGTACCACCATCGGTTGTCCGCAAAATGACGTAGGTGAGTTCCTCTGTGCTCCCGCCTACACACCACGCAACTGATGCACTGACTGCGGATATTCCATCCAAGTGAGCCGTGGTGCCACTCTGCTGGAGGTCCAGTCACACAGTGCAGGGGCGGAAAGAAATTGTAGAAGAAAAACCAGACTGAGAAGAGAACTCTTCATTGTGGCCTCTGGAGAAATGGTGGAAGGTCTCGGGTCACGAAAATGATTGAGCAACAAAGGAGGGGAATCGTCTCCGTCTCACCGATGGAGACTACTCGCCAATCCTACCCAAAACTCAACTTAGAATCAACGCTCGAAAGCTGCTGCCGTGTTCAGGTCACACTGAAAGTGAAGGCCGTGTGATATTGACTCGATCCTCTTTGTGCACCAGAGACTCTGTCGTTCCTAAAAGACCGAGGTTACATCAGGTCGGCGGTAATACTTGAGAATTGTAGTCGGCGAATTGAGAAAAACGAGATGCTTGGAAAGATCAACTCTCTTGTGAGGCACAGTCAGAAGCATTAGATGCTGCGAGTGAAGTGCTGAAAGAATCGAAATGGAAGGTAACGAAAAGAGCCGGCCGGGATGACCCGGACGGCTCTTTCGAGGCGGGAAATATATGGCTTACTTCAGGAGCAGGAGTTTCTTCACATTGCTGAACGACACTGCACCTTTTTCTTTGAAGATAGAACCCGCTCGCCAGGTTGGGTTCCGTCAACTGTAAACGTGATTAAGTGAGAACAATGCGAAGGACGGAAGGTTGTTGCTTTTTTTCAACTATCCTTTTTAGGAGTTCCTCCGTCCGCCTCGGACAGTATATCCTATCTGACCAGCAGCATCTTTCCTACCTCTACAAAGCTGTCCACCTCCAGTCGATAGAAATATACCCCACTCGACAGTCTGGCGGCATCAAACACCTTCTGATGCCTTCCCGAAGGCATCTTGTCATTCACAAGTTCAACTACCTCCCTTCCAAGAATGTCGTAAATCCTTAAGGCAACAACCGATTCCTTCGGGAGATAAAACTCGATAGTGGAAGAGGGGTTGAACGGGTTAGGATAGTTCTGCGACAAATACGTTATGCCGGGTAGGCTTGCGGCCTGCCTTGAGAGATTCTCCGGTTCAGCCTCTGCTACATAACGCTCGATCACGGAGGCGATAACACTTCCACTCAGTTCTCGAAGGCCATCAAGCCTGAGACGGAGTTTGACATTTTGGGATCTGAACCGATTTAAGGGATAGGTCAGCGTGTCGTCAATTGATAGATTTCCACCCGATAGTTCTCGCGATCCAAAAGAGAGGATCACGGTTCTTGTTGTTGCGTCGATTATATCAAGCGTTACAGCCCCGTTGAGTGTCAATTGACCCACATTCCGAGTGCCAATGATTCTTGGGACTACCATTTGATCAACGCTTGAAATAATCGCGAAGGGTTTGGTCTCGAGAAGCAATGTTGCTTCATCAGGTGAATACACGGTTGTGTCATCTATTTCGATAAACTCCGTCGTGAAAATGGCATTCCCGCCGGACATGAGTGTCAATGCGCCCAAACCCAGTGCGAGATGCGAGTTTCCCAGGGTATCCGTGACAACGATTTCACGAAGATGAGTATTCTCCGCCGTTGGGTTCATTCCCGGACCTGCCCCGTGCCTATTAAGGCCGGTATCATAAAGGTGAATAGTGTACGGGCTCTGTTGTCCTTCGGTCCAGAATACCCGTGATTCTCCACCAGCTGGGTTCATGATCGATGTCGATGGATTGAAACCATCGGAACCGAGAACTGAATATGTCCAGTCTGGTTCAGATGCGGGATCGAAAGCCGCCCGCCTGGTCTTGAATGTTGGGCCATCTGAACTGTCATACCACACAACAGAAACGCGCTCTCCGGCATGGCCACTCACCGACGGCTTATAGTAGTGATGTGCTGGTGGAGAAATGACAATTGGTTCAAAAACTGTGTATACGCTTGAGAGATTGCGTCTCACCACGATGGCATCCTTGCCGTTGCTAACTCCCTGCCACGAGACAAATCTTTGGTTTGATCCTGTGACCGCAAGCGAAGGGTGTGCCTCATTCAGAATTGTCCCGTACGTTCCGCTATTGATCCACGAAATGTTGCTCCAGTTGTCAGGATGATATTGCGCATAATAGATCTTCCCGGCATCAATCCACGTGAGACGGTAGTATGCGTAGCTATTCGATTGATAGCCAAGTGAGGGGTTTTTCGAATTACTTGTGGTTGTTGTGCACTTAATGGCTGTTGACCACCCACTTGACCCGGGCGCTGTCGTTGTGCGTCGCGTGTATATCCCGTTCGACCCACGATATGCAACCATGAGATCAAATGAGCTTGTAGGAATGCCGGCCAGTATGACTGGAAGGGGTCCGGGCGAAGGACACGTGAAACCGCCTGCGAGTGATGCTTCGGTCGACCACGATTCGCCACCATTTGTGCTATATCGGTACCTGATATTCCAAATCGTGCTCTCACCTGCGGTATTCCCTCTTTGCCAAACTGCTTAGATGTTTTCGCCCCTACTTGCGATAGAGGGGTAGGTGTCATCGACTGATCCTGAAGTGAGTTCGGCAGTTTGCTCGGGAGTCGAACCGCTTGACGGAAATCGTTGATAGAAAATGCGACCTCCCGACCCAAACACAGCATGTAACGTGCCGTCGGACTCACGTATTGTTTTCCTCTGGCTGTTCGTTTGGAGGGCATTCGACGAGGTTGATTTTCCGCGTGATGCAAGGTCCAGTAGGTCAACGCTCCCAACCCTGTATATCTTGAACTCTCCAGGTTCAAATCTGTCAACGAGGGTCCCACTCCCGTCAATAATCCAGTCCTCGTTTGTTTCTATGTTTGTTACCTGGATCTCCGATTGCGAAAAATCAAACGTCAAGTGAATATCGCGGATATCCACTCCATTGGTAGGATCACACCTGCGATTGACTACGCACAAATAGTCCTTTCCATCGGTCCCTTCGAGGTGTCCAACAAGTACTTCGGTGACCGGATCAAACTGTGTCCCCGAAACAGCTTTGGTTTCCACGCTGCTTATGGGTGGTGCCACCCACTCTCCATGCTCGATGCCAGAATACCAGGATTTTGCACCGACCCAACTGAGCATGAGCAGATCATCGGTGATTCTTCCCAACCCTTCGTAAACCTCACTTAAAGCATCCCACTTCTCCTGGTACCCAGTATACACCGACTTGTCCCCAGTTGGGCCCGGCAGCAATTGTACGTTTGTTAAGTGTGACTGGGTAGGAGACACGAGCCCTGTCATATAAGCATCTGAACCCCCAAAGAAATCAACATAGTCTGTCCCATGAGGATAGCCAAAGATCCCTCTTGCACCAAAAGACAATGCAATGCCAATCTCAGCACTGATTTCTTCACCAGTCGGCGGACGGAGCGCATTCGACTCATCGGTCTTCTGATATCCACCAGATCCAACAATGTATTCGCCATGAAGCTGCGGAATGAACCAGAATGGTTTGACGCCGAGAAGGTTCTCTGCCGTAGAGCCTATCCCATTTTCCAACAAGTCCCACTTAGGCTGCAAGAGTGCGTCGTACTGCGCATTGCTCTCATAGACTTCGACGTGAAGATCGGCCGGATTCACCATAGTGGGTGAGGGTACAGTGTTGCTTATTACATACTGGTCGAAGAAAATCTCATGGGAACGGCCATCAGCGTTCCATCTGTCAAGAAGATTGCCGTAACTGAATGGAGAGTAGAATGTAGCAGTGATCAAGCGGCCTCTGGCATCAGGAAAGTCACTCTCAAGGTATGAATCGATGTAGTCAAACGGCAGAAATTCAGGTGTCGATGGCTCGTCATTGGCGTAAAAACGTTGTACCAAGTCATAGTTGGGGTTCGAGATAAAATCCGCCACTTCATCGTCGATTTGAGCATCATAGACACCTGCAAATAGGTCATTAGACTTGAGATCGTCAACTATGACGTAGTCAAGCCAAGTATCTACGATTCCAGGCCATGAGACCCGAATGTTGATACTTGAGAGAGGCTCAATGATTGAATTTCTCTGTGTCATACCGCTCGTTAGGTATCCAGCCGTATCGGACTCGCTACATTGTGGGAAGCAGCTCTCTAAATCAAAATCAACTTCAAAGTCCTGGTCGACCAAGGTCGCTGTGAAATCACTTACTTTGAGAGTTCTGGGAAAGGTATTTCGTACTATGTTATCGACCAAGTAGTCAATGTCGATATTAACAGCCACATCGTTTGGATTGACACCATTTTTGTCGATTCTCATTCTAAATGTTGCAATATAGTTTATCGCTCCCGTAGGAAAATTGTCGTTTGGTCGTGGACCGCTTATTACGATACCAGGGTTCGTAGAGCCTGGTTCAAAATGAAGCGCATTGGGATCATCCGTCTCTCCTTCTGCAATTTCAAAATAGTTCCAGAGGTTCTCCTCGCCGGGAGAAGGTATGTCTCTCTCTGCTTGGTAAAACATGTGGTGCGAAATTGCGTATTGCTTCAGCCTCCATCGAGTAGAAGCAACTTTCAGGTTTCCAGGGTTAATTTCGATCAGCTCATGACCATCAATTCCGCTTCCGTTTCCACCGTATCCCTGGACCCAGGTGGCATTGAGGTCATTCGCGATAGTGGTGAAATTAACGCCATCTGTGTAGCCAAAAAGAAAAACCCCAAGCGGAAAATCGTCTTGGGGTTGACTCTGGGCAAGTACCGGAACTAACACTAGGACTAGAAATGAGAGTCCGTTGGCACGGTTTAACATATTATGTTCCCTTTCAGAGGTTATTTTGCAAGTATCCCACTCCTCATCCTTACTGTTCTTTCGCCATTTGGGAAGATTACATTGAGCCGGAAAAAATACACACCACTGGAGAGGGAGCTTCCGTCGAACGTGACGGAATGAACGCCTGACTCCTTTGTTCCACCGTCGAGATCTCCTACCAACTGTCCAAGTACATCGTAAACATCAAGTGTGACTTCTGCTTCTCTATCAAGAATGTACGTAATCAACGTCGAAGGATTGAAAGGATTAGGGTAAGGGGAAAAGAACTCAAAGGAAAGGGGGATCCCATCGTCGATTGGAACATCGTTCACAATCCCATCATGACCCTTATAGATTCCCCAATAACCCTTCTCATCAAAAAATGGCCAAGTCGGAGCTCCAACAACAATATCAGACAATCCGTCGCCAGACACATCCCCCAGGGACGAAATGCTGATACCAAACAGACTCTGATTTGACATTGATATTGCAGCGTCAAACTCTCCGTCGACAGTGGGGCCTCCAGCGAAGATATATACCACTCCTGATGTTATCGATGCCTCTGGACAACCGACGGCCAGGTCATCGTATCCATCGCCGTTCATATCTCCGGCATTTGTGATCTCTCTTCCAAAATCAGGTAATATCGTCGGGTTTGCGAGCCGCAGATCTGGAACCACGCTAAACGACGATCCTCCATAGTGAACATAGACACAGTCCAGACTGTCTCTTGCTGTCCACATCAAATCATCGATCCCATCTCCGTTCAAATCAAAAACTGCCAGTGCGTGCCTGTTTGTCAAGTAGGCAGTTTCCAACCTAAGGTCCAACTCCAGATTGAGTGTATCACCAGCGACTCCCCAATAGACATCGACATAGTCTTCCACATCCTGCTTGGATCCCCGAACGAACAAATCGGTGTATCCATCGCCATTCACATCTCCTCCCCGAACAATTCTACCAAGCCGGCGTTCCGCAGAATCCCCAACGAGGGAATCAGTTGGAACCGCTGCGTTGAGAACAGGACTCAAATAGAAATAGACCTTTCCCTCATGCAGCCCTCCATAGTTAGCAGCACACACAACCAGGTCCGGTCGCTCGTCGTTATTGAGATCGCCAATCCATCCAGGTTTGAACCTACCACTTTCAAACCCCACAACAGTCATAACATTCGTCGTGTCAATTCCTGAAGGAGTACCCCAGTAGAACCAAAGTGTGTCCTCTGTATCCCATCCGCGGTTTACCACAATATCCTCCCACCCATCATCGTTTAGGTCCCCCTGGACGAGCCAATCGCCACCGGCTATTGTCAATTGGGGCTCCGTGTCAACAGAGTCGTCCAGAACATAGAGACCGGTAAAACCAACGCGGGCAACAGCCATTCTATATGGAAGATTTGCCGATGGCGTCAAACCTGTTACTACCCTTCCAAGCTCTTGAAAGTCAACTGTTCCAAACACCTCAGTCCAGAGTTCGAGGGTCTCTTGAGAGAGTGCACGCGTCGGAACAAGAAAGATGCCTACGAGAAGCATGGGTGCAAATGCTGCAGGGAAGCGGAAACGAAGTGAAAACGGACGGTGGGTCTTTATCAAGGACATTCTTGCCGCATGCCTGCTGAGGTTGTAGCTGAATGAGACTCGGGACTTTGGAGGTCTTTCCGGACGGAGAGGAACTCCAGGTAGAGGGTTCGGGCCAATGCTGCCTCTTGAAAAAGAGTCAGAAAAAACTGATCAGAAATGGACTGCAACCAAAGAATGCCAAAAAGATATGTATTGTCAAGCCCAAACATGAACCTTGCTGCGAGCAGCATTTCTTCATTCTAAGATCTCCTCTTTCAGGAGTCTCGTCTTATGTCGGAGAACGATCAATAGGCCATCACAAACACTCATTTCAATAAGCTGATTCAAAAACCTCATGCAGTTGTGCAAAGTCGAAAGTGTGGGTCCCGGTGATAGACCTGCAACGATAATACCCACATTGCTTGACTTCACGGTTCAACTGTTGTATCATCACGTCACAATCCCTTGGAAGTGTTGCAAGCGCTGAACTGCTAACACTACTGCTAACAGTCGTCCTCGATAACAGGCCGCAAAGCGCTCAAGAATCGATGTATCTGCGGTTATCTTGAGCCCTTGTAGTCTTTTCAAGCCTGTAACAGGGGTTCGAATCCCCTTGGGGGCACAAATCTCAGACCGGTTCTGCGCCGGAGGCGCATCCGCCTTCCGGCGGAGAATCCGGTTGGGGGCACGACGCATTTTGAATTGCGAAATGCCAATTTGGAATTGAAATTACCTTCCTTCCCTGCCCGCCAGCTTGGACCTCTAGGAAATCGGAGCGAACAAGAGTGTGGACAAGCTCTGAGAGCCTTGCTTCTTGTGTATGCCATGGAACCTGAGGAAACACGTAAACACGTGATTGCGACAACTGATTTTCCAAGGTACCTTCCAAAGTTCCGACACCCATCTTTCTGGAGCCGCAAACATGAGCCGATTCATTAGGTTTTTGCTTTCAATTGTACTGGCCGGATGCTGTTCAACCGAACCCCCAAGCGAGACTCCACAGGATGCTCGCAATGTTATTCTCATTATTGCCGACGATGTGGGAGCCGAGCAAGTCCCCGCTTATGCAGCTGAACTCGATTTGGGGGGGTGGTTCAATCCAGCAAACCTGCCGACAGTTGAAATGCTGGCTTCTGCTGGAGTTCGGTTCAAAGAGGCGTGGTCAAATCCCACCTGTTCCCCAACACGGGCAGGACTTCTCACAGGGCACTACTCTTGTGTCCACGAAATTTATGATCCGATGAGTGTGACAGCGGGAACCTCTCTTGAGGATCGTACTCCGCTGTATGTCTCACTTCCTTTGCTGCTCCCTACTCCCTACCAGAGTGGGTATTTTGGGAAATGGCACGTTGGAGATGCACCAGATAATCCCAATGACGCAGGCTGGGATAATCATGAGGGGGCAATCGGAGGAGAGTTGGACAGTTACGTTGGTTGGGAGAAGTACGAGAACGGCTCTGGACCAACAACGGTCACCGATCATGCGACACTTGATGTCGTGGCTGACTTCCAAGAGTGGATTGCTTTGCGCGAAAAGGACGGGGCACCATTTTTAGCCGTATTGGCGTTCAATGCAGCTCATTCGACAAAGGATGCAGATAAGTGGATCGTCGAAGACGTCTCAGATGATTGTGGTGGTACTCCACTTCCGTCTACGGCCCCAATAAAGCAGATCTATAAGGAACAGATTCGCTGTATGGACTATCAGCTCGGAAATCTGATTGACACTCTGAAGACGCACTACACCTCCATTCTCGACAACACCGTGATAATCTTCATCGGTGACAACGGAACTCCCGAGGAAGTGGGAGAAGGACCGGTCGCGTCGGGATTCTCTAAGGGAAGCCTCTATCAAGGCGGTGTTCATGTACCGATGATCATTGCCGACGGCCATTGGTTGCTTGATGCAGAGGACAGGAAACCCTTGCCCTTGAAACCAAGAATTCTGTCGCCGAACAGAACCACAGATGCTCTTGTCCATACTCGAGATCTTTATGGAACTATTCTCGAGCTTACGGGAAATCCCAATTGGGACTGCGGAAACGTTTCGAACTCCCTGGTTCCGTTTCTCAAAGATCCCACAGCTAGTGGAAATCCCTACGTCGTCACAGAACAGAGCGCAGATAGCTACGCGATAAGAGACAGCCAATACAAACTCATCCGTAGGCCAAGTGGGGACACATTTTATGATCTGACAGCGACGCCATGGGAAAGCTCCGCCTTGAGCCTTGCCAGTCTGAGCATTGCTGAGCAATCGGCATACGATGCATTGGTTGCGGAACTGAGTGACTTCGAGGACTTCTGTCCATGAAGTGAGGAGTGGGGCGGAGGATGAACGGTTGTCGAAGCGAATGGTGCTGCTGGTTGTGTTCACAGGCTGGCGTGTCACGTGCACAAATGTCTGCAGGTTCCTCCCGAGTGCCCACACCCTCCACTCTGCACAACTTCATGATGTATTCGAATTGCAGATGTGCTGACCAACCTATTCTGTTCCTGCCATTCCTCTGGTAAAAAAAGCAAAGGAAAGGGAGCCAGTCCCTACAAAACCTCCCTGCTCTCCGGATTCAAGGCTTTCCTTTCCCGGCTCAATGTTTTCTTGCGAAAATAGCTTGACTTGTGCGATCCTCCGTTGTATATTCGTGCCCATTACCCGCAACGAGTCTCCACTCATCCCCCCAAGGAGAGATTCGATGGATGTTCCTCAAGCCACTCCAGGTCACTCCCTTAGAGCATCGATCGCATTAAAGCAGTTAGTTGGAACCTCCGGGACTTTTTCCCTGGAGATCAGTAAGATAAGCGTGGTTGCGCCCACCAACGTTCCGGTCCTGATCGTCGGGGAAACAGGTACGGGAAAGGAACTATGTGCTAGGGCAATCCACTACCTTAGCAAGCGATCAGGGGGACCTTTCGTTCCGGTGAATTGCGGAGCAATGCCAACGGATCTAGTCGAGAATGAGATATTCGGACACGAGATAGGGGCCTACACGGGAGCGAATTCAAGGCGAGCGGGGATGATCGAGGAAGCAGAGGGAGGAACGATATTCCTCGATGAGATAGATTCATTGCTCCCCGTAGCTCAATCGAAGATATTGAGATTCCTGCAGGAAGGTGAGGTCAGGCGATTAGGGGGAGTGAAAACGTTCAAGCCTGACGTGAGGGTCGTGGCAGCATTGAACTGCGATGTTGGTGATGCCCTGCGGAGTCAATGCTTGAGAGAAGATTTATACTACCGTCTGAGCGTGGTTCAACTCACGCTCCCCCCTCTTCGCGATCGTCGTGAGGACATTCCCTTACTTGCTAAGCATTTCGTTGCGAAATGGAATCCGATCTTTGGGAAAAATGTTCTGGAAATCTCTCCCGGGGCCACAGAAAGGCTTATTGCCCATGATTGGCCGGGGAATGTCAGAGAACTGGAAAACACAGTTGCACGCGCGGTTCTTTTCTCGGAGTCCGAAGTGATTGAATCATCTCAGGTCTCATTACTCAATGTGGGAGACAAGACGAAGGGGCAAGACGCTCAATCAAACGATTCAAACCACAATGAGAAGAACAATCTGGAATGCCTTCTAAAGACCCACAACGGAAACATCTCACACGCAGCTCATGCAACTGGGAAAAATCGTAGAACAATCCAGCGGCTAATTCAAAAGTACGAGATCGATCTCCACGAGTTCCACCACCACTAACCCACCCGCTTCACCCTCAACCAATCGCCAAGTGCGACATTAGGTGCGCACTGCGACATTTCATGTCGCAGTTTTGCAACCCATTCATTTCAAGAGAGATAGATCGCGATCGCGAAAATCGTGAATGCGCGCTTACGCACTTCGCGTAATGAGATTTCAATGACTTAACAGTGTGGCACAAGAATTGAACATAGCGACTGCAATGTCACCCGAGGAAAAAGCGCAGGTGTCTACACTAACAATTGAGACTGAAATTCTTTCTTACCTCGTCGATCATCCCTCGGCCAACGATACACTGGAAGGAATCACCGAATGGTGGCTCCTTGAACAAAGGGTCAAGACTGGATTGACAACAGTGAAATCGGCTTTGCAGCACTTGCGTTCTATGGCATTCGTGGTTGAAGAATCAAAACCAAGCGGTCGACTTGCATACCGGATAAACCAAGAAAAACTGTCAGAAATCAAAGCATGGCTCAGATCTCAAACCGAACAATAACCAGGGAGGTTCCCATGGACGGAGTACTTTCACGCGGCGACTGTGCGAAGCTTAGAAGGCAAAATGAGCAACTTCGACAGGAACGATCGGACTTTCTTTGGAAGCTGGCTTGGGCAGAGGAATTCATGCGAGGTCACTTGCACACAAGCTCAAAGGCAAAACAGCTTCACGGTGAAATTGATGATCTACTCGGCACGAGTGAAGAGGGTCGATATGTCCGTGAATGTGTCAATGATCCGAGAAACTCGAGGATTGCGCTCGAAGCGGCTTGAGAGCCCATCTCATGCTTTTGTCACTTACCTGTAGCCTTAACAGATCAGCCGAAAGGAGACTACCAAAATGAGGATCACAATCTGCCTAACAGTTGCAGCACTTATTGCTCTCCAAGGCTCCATGGCGCAAATAGGAACAAAAATTCCATCCAACCGCCGCGTGGACTGGAGATTTGCCGGTTATGCCGGCACAGCCGAAATACCCGAGACTTATACTGACACCATAATCGTGGGATCCAACGTGGCATCCTCAATAGCAGCGGCTAAGGATAGTGCAAAAGCCCCCGGTAGCCTTGTTCTAGTCTCATTTCCCTCAGGGAGCCACACAATCGATCAATACATCCAGTTGGACAGCAACATTGTTCTCAAGGGTGCTGGTTCTACCTACCCGAATTATCCAAGCAAACTGATATACACAGGGTCGGGAGGTGAAGATTTTAGATTCATTCGAGTTTACGGTTCTCTTGACACCTTGGACAATCACGTGGCAGGATGGTCTTCCCAAACCAAGATCATGACACTCAATGCCGCAGACACGAGTCTGTCAGCAGGGGACTACGTTCAGATCATTGTCCCCGACAGCAGCTGGCACGATACAGCGAATGACTCGGTAAAATGCCTGTGCTACTCTCATGAAAATGTCGTGGGTCAGATTGTGAAGATCGAGAGCGTAAATGGTAGCCAGATCACGTTGAAGGACGACATAGGCCTTACACTTTCCTTGAACCAACCAGCCTTTTCAAGCAATCAGGTCGGCATCCTCCGTCTAAATCCAGCGAAACGTGTTGGAATCGAAAACCTTGAAATCAAGGCCGGCGTGCCTTTGACAGGGACTACATCCAGCTATGGCTGGGCCATAGTATTTCAGTCGGCCGTCGATTGCTGGGTTAGAAATATCTACTCCCGCAAGCCATGGAGAGTCCACGTTGAAATCAACAAGAGCTCAGGAATTGAAGTCAGGGGAAGCACCTTCAATGATGCTCTTGATCATGGTGGCGGCGGTCACGGGTATGGAATTAGTGTCAACCAGCATTCAACAAATTGCTTGATTGAAGATAACATCTTTCGACGATTACGCCACGCGATGCTTGTTGCTTATGGAGCCAATCGAAATGTTTTTGGATATAACTACTCGCGAGAACAACACGACCAACTCCCAAACTATGATCTGGGTGACATATCAATCCACGGGCACTACCCCTATGCAAATCTCTTCGAAGGAAATCGGATTGACAGGATTTTCCCCGATATGTATTGGGGGAAGAACGGACCATTTAACACATTCTTCAGAAACTATAGTTACTACGGAGAAATGATTTTTGAGTGGACGCTGGTCGATTCCTGCGGGGACAGTAATTGCACACCCGTATGTACGTCCCTTGACTGTATTTCTTCATATCAGGGGGAAAATCGATACAACATCTTTGGAAATGAGGGTTCAATTGTTCATCGCCCGGCTGGATACGGTGTTCCATCCGCTGCTCTCGATCATTACGGCACGAGTGTTGGATCGTCATGCACTCAATCGCTCGAGCCCTCGTGTGTGAGATCTCACACCGAATGGACGTCTGAATTGAGAGAAGAAGCATTTCTTCGAGATACCTCATACTACCAGGTATCGCAACCAACATTCATTACGGGGGTCACATGGCCGCCGCTCGGACCGCCCACGGATATCAACTTTCAGAATCAAACATCACAAAATATCCCGGCGCGCATCAGATGGTGTACGGCAAATCCTGGTACCTGCGATGAAACAGACAGGATCAGTCCTGACGAGGCTGAAGTTTCAATAGGTGTCCCCTCTTTGGGACAGAATCATCCCAACCCCTTCAATCCTACAGCAATCGTGGGCTATTTTGTCCCAAAAGCAGGTCGAGTCAATATCAAGCTGTACAACGTCCTGGGACAGGAAGTCATGACAGTTCTCGACGACTTTGTCGAGGCAGGCAATCATTCGGTAGAGATTCAAGGGAGACATTTGTCAGCAGGTGTCTATTTCTACCGGATGACAACTGATCAAATGGCCCTAACAAATAAAATGATGCTACTCAAGTGAGGTCATATCCACTTAGCTTGAAACGGATCTTGGCACCAGTACTAAGAAGATGACTCTCCTCAAGAAGATAGAGTTGGTCGATTGCAAGAAAGAGAGTCCCATGAACGGACTACACCTCTCATCCCAAATGCCGGTTCCTCACTTTCTTTCACGAGCTGAAGATGACGGTATGTCCAGGAATTGGCCTCATCGAAAAGAGCTGAGTACTGGTGCCGAAAGTCAGAGTCAAAGCAAGGGCGAACAAGCAAGTCAGAAGGCTGAGTGGAAATCACTCTGGGAGTCCTGAGGATCATAATCACATTATTTTCAAAGGAGAGAACGATGAGGCAAATGAATGGGTTTCTCACTCTCGCAGTAGTTCTCGTCATGGTTGTTGTTCCACAACGTGCCGATTCCCAGGACTTCCTTTGCTCATCGATTCCAGGGTCGGTCAATTTCACGCAAACATTGCAGGATTCAATAAACGTCAAACACTTCAAGCGATTTATCTTCGACGGAAGTCCTGGCAAAGTATACCAGATGGGGCGTCTCTTTCTCGAAGACAGCATTACTATCCTCATCGAGGATAGTGTCACCGTGAACGCGGCTAATGGGGCCTTCACACCAGGCTATGCTTGGGGGATGTTTGAGGCGTTGAATAAGAAGAGAATCAGGATCCAAGGCGAAGGGCCCAGCTCAAGGGTCAAGATGAGAATAGATGACTACGATTCTGGTGAATGGCTGATGTGCATCCTTCTTAGGTTATGCGTGGATGTCAAGATTGAGAACCTCTCGTTGGTCAAGAGCGGAGGAGACGGCGTCTACGTAGGGGCGACCGACACCGACACCGTGGGTTACTGTGAAGGTATTTCGATCAAGAATGTAACGTTTGATGGTCATGCAAGACAGGGAATCTCTTTCATCTCAGTAAAGAACGCCACTGTCGAGAACTGTGTTTTCAAGAATACAGGTAAGTACAATCATGATAGTTTGGCAGAGAACGGCCCTTGGGCAGGCATAGATTTCGAGCCAAATCATTTCTTCCAGCGCCTCGAGAATATTGTAGTCAAGAACTGTTCATTCTCAAACAACCGCGGTTACGGTGTGCTGTTCAGCCTTCAACAATTGCGCGCCTGGCCACCAACCAATCCTCTCTCAACTTCTCAGATTAACATTACTCTGTCCGGCCTCGTGATCAATGGAGATTCAATCGCGGGCATACGTCTCCATAGGCTGCTTGATGAAGAGATTGCTGGATCAATTGCGATCGATAACTGTTTAATCAAAAACACAACAGAAAGTGCATTTGTGGTTGATGGTTGGATACCGGGCCAAGTCACCACTGTTATTGACAGCTGTTCTATCATCAATCCGACCGAAGATGAAGAGCACGCAGCAATCGAGTTCAGGGACTATTCATCCGCGTACCCCGATGGCAATATAAGCATGACGAATATCGAGGTGACGGATAACGACATCTCTCGATATCTAATCAAGTTTGACGATGGCTCCCCCGGGAATGAGTTTAAGGACATTGACTGTCAAATCAACACGGATGACAGAAATGCAATTATCAAGTACGGCTACTACTATGATGACGTCACTGTCACAAGAGCGTTCCTGGATCATGGTTTTGGATCCTTCAACACCGCTTTTTTTGATTCGGCCGACCAAGCAGGCGGTACAGACAACGAGGCATTCATGACTGATCCATCCGCCCTCGTTTTCCCGGGTGATTTTGACGGGGATGGTCAGACAGATCTATTTGTAAAAGGGTATG
Organism: Bacteroidota bacterium; assembly: GCA_036769325.1. Lineage (GTDB taxonomy): Bacteria > Bacteroidota > Ignavibacteria > UBA10030 > UBA6906 > DAIPLH01. The sequence goes on along the minus strand of DAIPLH010000001.1, from coordinate 13,653 downwards.
AAACTTTTCGGGCATTGTATCTCGCAGAGCCCCAGGGAACCGGTTTCGACCGTGTTTTCATGAGTGACAGCGATAATGTCGCGGGAACGGATAGCGAACCATTCTTCACAGATCCCTCAGCCCTTGTCTTCCCTGGGGACTACAACGGGGATGGGAAGGCCGATCTCTTTGTAAAGGGATACCAAACGTATCGAGCCTTGTATCTGGCCAATTCCTCCGGCGAGGGGTTTAACCGCGTCTTCATGACCCATCTCGACAATGTAGGTGGCACCGCAGATAGCGAAGCGTTCTTCACGGATCCATCAGCCCTTGTATTCCCCGGCGACTACAACGGGGACGGCCGGACCGATCTGTTTGTCAAGGGTTGGCAGAAGCATCGGGCTCTATACCTCGCGAACAGTTCCGGCAATGGATTCGACCGCGCTTTCTTGGGAACAACCACTGACACTGCCGGAACTGATGAAGAGGGGTTCTTTACCGATTCAACGGCTCTCGTGTTCCCGGGTGACTATAACGGAGATGGGAAAACAGACCTCTTTGTGAAGGGGTATCAAACTCACAGACTCTTGTATCTCGCCGAACCCTCTGGTGCCTCGTTCAAGAGGGTCTTTTTAGGAGTCGGTGCTGGCACAGATGACGGTGGGATGAATGGCTTTTCAGCCCTTACTGATCCCTCGGCCTTGGTGTTTCCAGGAGATTACAACGGAGACGGAAGAACCGATCTCTTTCTCAAGGGATACCAAACATGGCGTGCTCTATACACAGCGAACAGTTCAGGAAGCGGGTTTGATTCCGTGTTCGCAACCTATCTTGATAGCCAAAATGACGGAACAGACAGTGAAGCCTTTCTCACAGATTCGGACGCGCTTGTTTTTCCTGGAGATTATGATGGAGACGGGAAAACGGACCTTTTCGTGAAAGGGTACCAGACATACCGTCTACTGTACATTTCGGAGGGTGGCAGTTTCAACAGAGTGTTCATGGGATATGGCCAGGGGGTCGGCGGAACCGACAGCAACGCTTTCTTCACTGATCCTTCGGCTTTGGTGTTTTCAGGGGACTACAATGGTGATGGCAAAGCTGATATATTTGTGAAAGGGTATCAGAAGTATCGGGGGTTGTACTTGAGCAGCGCCGTTCCCCTTGGAGCAGCCTATCTTGGAACCAACCTATTCGGGAAGCCGAGCCAGCCGAGGTTGGCACAAAACTATCCGAATCCATTCAATCCATCCACAATTATTGCGTTTGACCTTCCAGAGCCAGGTCGAGTCACGCTCAAACTCTATGACGTCTTGGGAAGGGAAGTCCTGACGATTCTCGATCGCCAGATGCCAGCAGGATACCATCCTGCCGAACTCGATGCATCAGCGATTCCAAGCGGGGCATATTTCTATCGGCTTGAAACCCCTGGAGGTATCCTAACAAGGAAGATGGTCCTTTTGAAGTGAAGGCGGCTGTTCTCAACCATATTGGTCGAGTATGTCGTGAGACAAGCGTATTAGGAGGGAATTGCTGGACGTCTCTCATCAAGGCATCACCGGCAAAGCAACCGAGAATAGGTCGGCCGTGAAAAAACTGATTTGTGAGAGTGTGTCCCAAACAGTGAATTCAATCAGGAGGAGGTACAAATGGCTAAAATAGGGTCATTCCCCAGGCAGCTTGTTGACCGGTTAATGAGAATAGCTTTGGTGGCAATAGTCGTTTTTAGCATTTGCCAGAACGGGGACTACTTCTCCAATCCGTACCTTCTCTCGCCGGATTCGAAGCTCGTCGAACTGAAAGAGCTTGGAATTCAAATGAAAGGCCTGCCAACAAAAACCATCATCGATCGAAAACCATACACCGCCTTCTACGCAGGGATGCCGTTTGAGAGAATCCCTGAGGGTGACATACAGGAAGTCCTCGAATTGGCCAAAGAATGTAAGGGATATCTGGTGCTCCATGGAGGCGTTACTTCTGTTTTCAGACCACAACTAATCCCCCTTCTTCTCAATCCGGATCCTGATGGGTTCAGAACCGTGATAAACTCTCTCCCTAGGTTAGGTGTTCGAGGGGTTAGGGTACTGGAGGCAATGTGAGGTTTGTGATAGGCCTCATCGTTCTCTCTGCAATCCTTAGAATAGTCCATATCAACGATTGCGCATTGATTGACTATGATGGAACGTATTACTTGCGCTACTTCAATTGGGATGGACCCTTCCCTCCTGGGTATCCGTTGTTGGTCGAAGTTGGAAAGCTGTTCGCAGATGAGATCTTTGTAGCGCGTGCTATCTCTTCTCTCTTCGGAATACTGCTCATCATACCGACTTTTTACGTCTTGAAAAGATACTCATCCTTGACGGTAACCGTCGTTCTAACGACAATCGTTGCCGTTCATCCAGTGCTAATGAGAGTCTCGCTGCAGGAGCTATCCGATGTACCCTACATCTTCTTCTGGATGCTAGGATTTCTATTCTACAAGCAGAGGCCAGTCATCGCAATCGTGTCAGGGAGCGTGGCTTACCTGATCAGACCCGAAGGGTTACTCCTCGCAGCGTTTGTTACTGTGTCGCTCTTTTTCACAAAGAAGTATCACTCTGGTGTTGTCGGATTAGCTGTCATGGGGGTAATTGTCGGCGGCTTTGTTCTGTACAACTACCAGAGGACGGGAGATCTCACGGTAAGTTCAAAAATGACCAACCAACCGGTGTTCAGCATTGAAAACTGGAGGGCCAACGAATTGACCATCGACAAGCCGGCAAGCTGGGATGAGTTCATTGAAAATACGATCAACGATGGTCCAACGAGGCTCAAAGTTCTTGGTGGTTACATTTTGCAAGTCTCTGGATGGCCAATTGTTTTGGTCGGGTTGATCGGACTTGTAGAGAATCCCTCTATCTACTGGATCATTCTCCCGCAGTTCTTAATGATGGCTTTCAAGGGAGGAAACTATTCTCTGCGATACGCCTTCCCGTACTTTATCGTTCTCCTTATCGGTGTGGCGCTTGCTTCGAGGAGGTTTGATGCAAAAGCGCCACCGATGGACAGGAGAGCCAAGAAAAGTTTGAACAAAGCCAGAATTGCTACAAGGCCTGCAAGTAAGCAGACGTCTACGGAAGCCTTTGCGAATTCATCAATTGTGAATGTGCATTGAACAAGAGACTTAGTCCGAACCAACCAACGGGGGGGAAGCCACAAATTTTCATGATAAGGAGATCCCCGATGAAACGCCTTCTCTTCCTGACAATTTTGCTCCCGGGTGTCCTCGCATCTGCAGCACCTCCAGATACATTGGATGTGGTTTTCGTTGCAACAGCCTACTACATCGACACCCATCCATCGTGGCTTCACGATATCAAACAATGGAACGCAACTGCCGTGTGTATTAGGTACCGATGGGAAAATATTCAGCCCGATGATTCAAGCGATTGGGAGTGGGCCAGTCTTGATCGCGCGATTGCTGCAGTTCAAGACTCAGGTCTCAAAGTTCACAGCATCAGGCTCTCATTTGCTGCTGGCGGGGCACCAGAATGGGCTCATCCAGACAGCACGGCAACCACTCCGTTTGAATCAGATGATTTCCACCATTATAAGGATGGCAGCATCATGGAATGGGGTCAACCGAATACTGAAGCAGTAGCTCTTAACTTCACTTCCGAGAGATCACGGAACTATATGCTCAAAGTCCTCGATGCTTTCCTAGGGCATCTGAGTACCAACATCGTCAAGGAAATAGTTCCAACACTGAGCCCTTATGATGAAGCAGAGTATGCTTTGACTGAACATACGGAAACGCTCAAAATGGTTGGATTCTCAGTGGTAGAAAAGGATTCTTTCCGGTCATTCTTGAAAAACAAGTATGATGATGATATTGCCGCCTTACGCGCGAAATGGGGACTTCCTACAAGCTTCGACGATTGGGATGAAATCGACCCGGCAACCTTCAACTGGCATTTGATCGATACAAGCGGTGTCCTGTATCTCTCGGGCAGAGTGGATTGGATGGATTTTCGTACTTCAGAACTCAAGCGAATCATCGATGACTTCGCAAGTCACATTCACGCCGCGGGGTTTAGAATGGGCCTGCAACTTGGGTCCATCTACGACGATGACTGGCTGGAGTACAGAGGCTGGTATGACCCGACCCCGTTGGTTGAAAACGTTGATGCGGTGCGCGTTGCTGATGTGCCCCCGTACTTAGACAACTTTGATTTCGCCGCTGACTATTTGCGATCGATATGTAGGTTCTGGACAGTGACGAACGGCCGTCAAAGTGACCCAATAACATTCTCGACTGAAACAAACGGGTATTGTTATGTCAATCCAGGCTGCGAGGTAAATGATTGGATCGCTCAACTTGAGGCCTATTACTCGAAGGGTTCAGATTCCCATTTTGTTATGCATTGGCCCGAAGTAGGAAGATACTCGCAGGCGCTAACTGACACGGACATCGTCAATCAGTACAAGGACTGGATCGACACTTTGGACTACTATACCCATAGGCCCAAACCCTCGGCGCCGACATCGACCAAGGGAGTTCACCTTGGCTGCGAATTCCTCTTGTTTGGGCATGAAGGTCCTAGCACTAGAGAAGCACTTTGTGAACTGCAAGACTCATGCAAGTGGGATCAGGACGGTTATGACGGGGATCCGATAGTTGATCCACTTATCTATAAGAAGTTTGAGACTTGCAAATCGGTGTTGGCAGACGGAGAGCTGTACTCTCCAACCTACACTTATGAGAGTGGAAACGACATTGTTACTAACTACATGATTGCTCGGAATCCAACGTATTGCATGAACGCTTACTCATCCCTCTATTTTGCCAAGTCAAGTCAGTACATTTCTGAGGCCGCTTACAAGAACCTCATGAGTCGGGAAATGGACATGACCGGGATTGGCATCTACAATGCGACTTGGTTCTCGGACAATGGGCATGGCGAGTATGCATACACTGCAGGCCTGTTTGATGAATACGGTCAGATGAGATCACCAATTCATCTTGTCTGGAGAACTCGAGGAGATCTGAGAGATCTTTTCCCAGGCGCCAACAAGCCAGACTCTGCTGAAGCAAGCGAAAAGGGATGGCCGGCTGATAGTGACTTTGTAAGCTGGGCGAAGAAGTATGGATGCGGCTACCCAAATGAGACCAAGCGGGAATATCCCGACTGGGAAGTGGGTGACAACGCTTCAGCCGGAACGTATGGGTATGACGAAAAGCTACGAGCGGTCTGGGATCAAGACTCCGATCTTCCCCTCTTCTTTGGAAACGGCCACAACCGCGACAGCAGTGGAGGGCCAAACCTTGCTGCAACCAATATGATTGAGTATGCACGTTTCTATGGCTACCAAGAATACCCAACCGATCTGACCGACTACAACAACTGGCCTTACATAGGAACTCAATTCAAGGTTACAATCAGCGGCCCGGGATCGCTCTATCAAGGACAATCCTACACGTATACAACAACCGTCAATGGTGGCTCGGAAGAATATCTATACCAGTGGTACCAAAAAATAGGAAGCGGATCATGGACCGCTCTGGGGACAGCTTCCAGTCAGAGCGTAACAATGGGATCCTCAAGTTTCAATTTGAAGGTTGAGGTCGTCGATGGCGAGAGTGAAGGTTATTGCCTAAAAACTAAACTAGTGATCAAGATCCCCCCCCCACTAAATGAGGGGGACTCCAACGTACCGACAGTGTTTCAATTCGACTCGAATTTTCCAAATCCATTCAATCCTGAGACTGTGTTTTCATTTGCCATACCGTCTGATTCGAAGGTGACGCTTCAGATCTTTGATATCATTGGGCGCAAGGTTGCTACGATCGTCGACGAGACCTTGAGTCCGGGTTGGTATCAAAGAACATGGAACATTCACGGGGTCAATGAGGTGGCAAGCGGGGTCTACTTCATGAGATTTGAAGCAGTACCGCTCGATAATTCAGAAAGATTCACCAAGATCGGAAAGGCAGTTGTCACCAAGTAGAGGGAACATTTCCGAAGGTCAAGAGAGCCGTCGGTAAGGGATGATGTTCTGATACTCGCATCGTTGGATTTGATCCTCATTTTGCGATGCCTGACCCTAAATTCAGATTCCTTCCAAGGATCGGAGCTCCAGCGGACAGAGGATGTCTGTTTTGATGAAATGATTTTCTTGGCCTAGGGAAACCCAATTTATTTCATGTTTCGCAAACCACGAGTCGAATGAAAATGGAGGATGCAATGCGCAAGCACGTTGGCCTTTGCACTGTCTTAGTTTTTCTCTTCAACAATGCAGCAGTCAGTCAGCCAAGAGTCACCTTCGAAGACAACTACTTCATAGTAAATAATGATTTCTTCTTTCCGATCGGCTGGTATGGCACCAAGGGATCCTCTGACCTCTCGGCAATAAACGGCTATGGCGCTAATGTGGTGCTTCAATACTGGACAGGGGTAATAGATTGCTATCGTCCGGGTGGCGATTGTCTGCCGAGTCAAACAATAAACTATAATGATCCCGCAAACTATATCGCTGCTATTGTCAACTTTCTCAATGCGGCAGCTGCAAACAATTTGATGGTGATTTTGCACCTTCCCACCATGAACATTGCCGGAATTGATACGATGCCATCGACCTTCATTGAGGCTGTAGTTTCCGAGCACGATATAAACAGCCATAGTGCACTACTTGCCTGGTATCAGGCAGACGAACCGGAGTTTGCAGATTCCGCGATTGTGTCCCTATCCTTCCTCCGCAATAGATACGAGACCATAAGAGGGGAGGACCCTGATCACCCTGTTCTTGTCGTGTTTGCAAACTCTCTTGAATTTGGCACCAGATTTCCCGCTGTATCAGGGAACAAGTTCTATGACGTTTTGATGGCTGACGGATACACAATACGGAAAGGTGATCCCGTCCCTTCACCAGGTCTCAAGAGCTTGACGTTTCAAGCCACAATGCTCGACAGCTTGTATGGAGTGCATCCACAAAATGATAGCACGTCCGGCTCCATGATGTTCGTGGCACAGGGATACGGCGAGAGCAATGTTAGTGGGATCAAGAACATTTTTCCACTATTCAAAGATGACTTTGCTGATGGCAATGCTAATGGTTGGGTTCCGATCGCGGGCACCTGGAGCGTCATGAGTGGCATGTATTCCCAAACTTCGGGACTGTCGAACACAAATGCGTCGCGTAAAGTTGGCCAATCTTCGTGGTGGGGGATGCTCTACTACAATTGGGACATCACATTTCCGGCAACAAACACCGATGTTCCAAGCCCAAAGGTGGGACTGCATCTCTTAGTGAGTGATTCGAATGCAACGGAAAGGGGAAATTCCTACTTGATCTGGCAAGAAAGTAACGGGATCAAGATCATCGAATCCGTCAATAACGCTTCTTTTGAGAGAGCGAGCTTCACGGGATTTCCGGTCTCCATAGGCAACACATACAACTACGAAGTCGAATACTACTTTCCGAGAGGCACACCCCAGGATGGTCAGGTGAAGGTTTGGAGAAATGGCGTATTTGTCGGCAGTTGGACAGATACGAATTCACCGCTGGAATCTGGAGACTATGTCTCACTGAGAACAAATAACACAGAGGCTCATTTCGACAATATCATAGTTTCGAATCTGAAGCGGAACCCGACAATCAGCGAAATTGCTTACTCCTGTATGTCCCCGATTTACTTCGCTGAGAATCGGGATGGTTGGCCTGGCAAGCTAGGAGGGGTACTGTACTGGGACTATGACTTCGCGGATCAGTCATTAAGAGATAGTATTGGCAACTTCATTCAATACTTTACCACGAACAATTTCGGAGATATTTTCCGTCAGAACAGCGTTGATACATTGGTAGACTCCCTGGCATGGCCACTCGTTCATAGGTTGAGAAAATACGGAGATGATCACTTTCTTCTCGTCATGAATCGGGACACATTGGCAGCAGTGGACAGAACGATTCAGTTGAACGATTTAGGAAACACATACTCTTGTGTGGACTTCCGGGAACCTTTGAGCGGAAATATTTGGAAAGGTCTAAGCGCCATCTCCGGAGGAGATGGGGACTACCAGTTTGTTGATTCTTTTGGCCGGTACGAAGTCAACATCTACAAGATTCATCCTGGGCTTGAGGAAGTTGTCTTTGGGCTCAACAACGGAACGATCTTCAAGAATTATAGCGGCCGATGGGGGGACAACCATCAAATAACTAATACCCCCTTATTGAAGTCGAATCCATTTCCGCCTGTTGAGGTGACCGAAATCGCGAAATACGAGAAGGGCGATGGAGACAGTAATGACGAAGTTATTATCGCATTCGCAGACGGCAAGGTCTTTCATCAAGGAAGTGGAGGCTCAAATGATGCCTATAAATTTTTGGACCGAAGCGGATTTGTTCCAACCGCCGTTGTCGGAGCAGACCTGGACGGAGACGGTGCTGATGAGCTTGTGGTGGGATTCAGCGATGGAAAGCTCTATCAGAGTAACGGGGTTTGGGGAGGTGAGGATCAGATAACCGATCCGGATTTCCCGTCCAATGTTGCAATAACGGACATTGCGGTTTTTGAAGACGAAACCCTCCAGGGAAACCAAGGCTTAATCGTCGCATTTGCTGACGGAAAGGTGTTCAAGCAGCAGAGTGAGAATGATGGTGACGCGCACAAGTTCATACAACGAAATGGAACATCGGCCAATGCTGTGGCTGGCGCTGACCTAAGCGGCGACGGAGAGGATGAATTTATTGTTGGGTTTAGTGATGGCAAACTCTACCGAGGCACCGGTGTATGGGGCGAAAATGCCCAAATTACCGATTCTGATTTTCCAGCAAATACTGCGATTTCCAAGATTGCCGTATTTGAGAAAGACGATGGCGACAACGCAAAGGAGCTGCTTGTTGTATTTGGGAGTGGGAAGGTTTGCATGCAGAGCAGTGCCCTTTCGAACAACGCCCAGACTTATGTGGATCGTGGTATTTCCGTAAATTCGGTTGCGGGAGTTGATCTTGATGGATACAATGGGGCGGATGATATTGTTGTGGGATTCAGCAATGGGGAAATCTCGGCTGATGCCAACGCAGTTTGGGACGTGCATGATATTTTTCGAAATGGGGCGACGGTTCCAACAGCCATCGTTGGCGCGAACTTACAAGGCTACATAGCCCAAACTGGACTAGTGGCCGAAAAGGGGGCTGAACGGTCAACACCCTCAAAACAACAGAGTATCGAGACAACACTCCCTCGTGAACTCTCATTGCTTCAAAACTATCCCAACCCATTTAATCCGACAACAATCATTCGGTTCGATCTCCCTGAATCGGGTCCTATTGCGCTCAAGCTCTATGATATTCTTGGAAGGAAGGTTTTGACAATCCTTGAACGTGAAATGAAAGCAGGGTATCATAGCGTCGAATTCGAGGCTTCAGGATTCTCAAGCGGAATGTATTTCTATAGGTTGGAGACGACTCAAGGCGTCATGACTAGGAAGATGTGCCTTCTGAAATGATCTCGAGAGAGGAGATGAATAACCAATGACCGCCTCGTTTTGGCCCTATTGAGACTTGATGGCAACAAAGGTCTTGGAACATCACGGGATGAAACAACTCCTCAAATCGCTGCCTCATTGAGGATAACACATTTCGCTACCTCCGTCACGCCATGCTTGTTGCTGGGGAAGCTCACGACAATGTGTTTGGATACAATTACTCTACCAGGTAACTTTTAACTCAAGTCATCTAACTGCCGGAGTTTACTTCTATAAGCTAACTTCGGACAGCTTCACTGATGTGAAGAAACTTGTTCTTGTCAAGTGATAAGGGGTTTCGAGTCTCAGTGGGAGAGAGTCCGGGATGGCAGAACAGAATTAGGTGGCACTCTGTGCAATTGGCCAGAATTGGATGTAGAAAGAGCTAATTCATCTTCTTTAGACTCACTATCAGGTCGCGGACATGAACCTGTTCTACTCCTCCTGATGTACAGACTGTTCTTGACAAACCAAAATAGCGAACATGTATTACACGACAACCTACCCACAATGCTTGACTTCACGAGTCAACTGTCGTACTATCCTCTACAATCCTCGGAAGTGTTCAGGATCTAGTTCTGCTAACACAACTGCTAACAGTCGTCCTCGGTAACAGGCTTCAAAGCGCTCAAGAATTAGTGTTTCTGACATTCCTTTGAACCCTTGTAGGCTTTTCAAGCCTGTAACACCGGTTCGAATCCGGTTGGGGGCACAACGCATTTCGGATTTTGGATTGCGGAATGGATCGCTGGAATACCGTTCTCCGAGATGAACCAGGACTAGACAGGCAGAACCGGCTCACTTCAAAAGAAGGAGTTTCTTTGCTTCAGTAAGGGATCCGGCGGTTAATCTGTAAAAATACAGACTACAGGCTATCTCTTCACACCCACACCAATCTCCGACAATACAACATCAATCTCCCCGGCCAACGATTCATTTCCAGCAGCTGTTGCCGCCCGTCGTTTTCCCTGCAAAGTCAGTACTCTTCGGGGTGCGCGTTCGAGGGCCAGATCGAATTGCCGCAACGCCTCTTCGGATCTCCCTTGATCGAGGAGCCACTCGGCATACAATTCGTGCGAGGGCTTCTGGATTGTCGGTGGCCCGTAGCTGTAGCTGATGCTGTCATCAAGCTCAACAGATTTCTTGAACCATTCTTCAGTCTCGGTGCGGTTTCCCTCAATCGAGGCGAGAATTCCGCGCAATTGCATCTCCATGACTCTCGACTGATCGATGTCGGTTCGACTGGCTTGCCCCCGGTTGGCGCTCATACAGAACGAGCCGTCCCCTTCCTTTGAAAGGACAGTTTCAAATTCATTGTCTTTCTTCATTGAAGCGATCGTTTCCCCGAGCTGCTCCTTATTTCCTGACGTGAATGCTTTCATCCCTTCTTGGAACCCATACTGAGAGCGCAATGAGATATTCAGGTCGGACACATCAACAGGAATCCGGGCGATGGAACTGTCCCAGAGCCCGGTCTCGACGAGATAGGTTCCCTTGAGTAATGCCATGTGAACTCTCGCTCTTCTGGAAGGTGTTTCCTTCGTGTATTGTTCCATCTCGAGAACCAGTCGCCTTGCCTCATCAAGCCGTCCTTGTTGCAGATAGCCATACAGGAGCCAGTGAAACGAATGATAACCCCGGGCATCGTTATCAAGCTGTTTGCGCTTCATTCTTTCCAGGCTCGCCTGATACGAATGTTCATTCGAGGTCACTACCTCGTTCCACATTCCCAATGCGACATAGATATGTGACGGCATGTGAAGGGCATGACTGGCATCGTGGGCGACCTTTGAGTAAGCATTCGCCGCATCGAGGGCGAGATGAGCATGATTCGGGTCATCGTAAGAATGAATAAGATAGTGAAGCGCGCCGGGATGCCTGGGGTTATCCTCAAGAATCGATTTTGCAACGATTGCCCCCTGGCCATAGATGGCATCGTCGCGCCCATCGGAAACCGAGCCCAGGAGGGCAAGAGAATAGAAAGCAGCAATCTCGTGGTTGCTGGGATATTTTCGGTATAAGGTTTCCATGCTTTCTGCGTACGCCTTATCCCGCTCGTTCTTCGGCGCATCCTTCCGGTAAAGAACTCCAACGGCTTCGACAAGGTCGTTCTCAAGGTCCGTTGCTGAAGAGAAGTTGCCCTTTGCAGAAAGTCTGTCGAGAGCCGACCGTGCCTTCTCATAATTCTGTTCACTCCACAGACTGTGGTTATAAGTCATCGCCTCACCCCAGTAGGCCATCACCATACCGGAATCGGCCCGCTGCGCATGCAGAAATTCTTCGCAGGCATCCTCATACTCAAAGCTGTGCAACAAGAGAAGCCCCTTTTCAAAATATGGCAGGGCGGCATCGTTCCCGGTCACAGTGAGATTGATCACTCCAAGATAGCCTTCCTGGGGGCGTGGTTGACAGCCAAACGAACAGACGACAATGCTGATCAAAGTGATTTCTCTTATCAAGCGGACCTCGCCTGTCTTGTGGTCGAAAAAAAGAGTGTACTACCTGCGACGTGCTTTGACTCTTGCTTTGCTTCCTGGCTGCATCCCGGTTTCGTTCTTCCTTTGCTGCAAGAGCTTTGCCACTATGCCAGTCCACCCCGTCTGGTGTGACGCCCCGACACCCCGTCCGGTGTCCCCATCAAAGTACTCATGGAACAGGATGTAATCCCGAAAATGCGGATCGGATTGCATCTTCTGATTCCGTCCAAACACCGGTCGCTTTCCACTCCCGTCGAGTAGAAAAATACTTGAAAGCCGGCGCGCAAGCTCATCTGCCACGTCGTTGATTGTCACAAAGGTTCCCGAGCCCGTCGGATACTCAATCTTGAAATCATCGCCATAGTAATGATGGAATTTCTGAAGGGATTCGATCAACAGAAAGTTCACCGGGAACCAGACCGGTCCCCGCCAGTTGGAGTTGCCTCCGAAGAGGTTTGTGTCTGATTCTGCAGGTGCGTAACTGACTTTGAAAGTATTGCCGTTGGCGTGGAATTCGTACGGGTGATTCTTGTGGTGTTTCGACAACGCCCGCACGCCGTAGTCTGAAAGGAACTCAGTTTCATCCAGCATCCGCTTCAGAAGCCGCTTCATCCGCCTGCCGCGCAACAACGAGAGAAGACGCCGCTCCCCAAGCCCGTGTTCATTCCAACGCGAAACCAGACTTGCAAGGTCGGGCCGGTAGTTCAGGAACCATTCGAGACGGGTTTTGAATTCGGGCACCCTGTCCAGCAATTCCGGCTCAAGGGTTTCCACTGCGAACAGCGGGGTCAATCCGACCAACGATCGCACCTTCAGGGGAACATGCGGACCGTTCGGGACGTGGAGGACATCGTAGAAGAACTCATCGGTCTCATCCCATAGTCGAGTCCCATCCCCGCCGATATTTGCCGTCGCCCCTGCAATATACATGAAGTGCTCAAAGAACTTTGTTGCTGTGTCCTGGTAGATTGGCCGAACGGCGGAGAGCTCAAGGGCGATGCGCATGAGGTTCAGAGAATACATCGCCATCCAGCTTGTCCCGTCTGCTTGCTCAATGTGCCCGCCGGTTGGCAACGGCGCGCTCCGGTCGAACACACCGATGTTGTCCAGACCCAGAAACCCACCCTGGAATATGTTGTGCCCCTCGGTATCCTTGCGGTTGACCCACCAGGTGAAGTTCAGCAGCAGTTTGTGGAACACCCTCTCGAGGAAATCGATGTCACCTTTCCCATCGTTCATCTTCTGGTCGATCTTGTACACACGCCAGGTCGCCCACGCGTGAACGGGCGGATT
>DAIPLH010000001.1:0-391 GCA_036769325.1 Bacteroidota bacterium | reverse complement strand
ACTCCCACTCGTATGCTGGTAACTGACCGTTGGGATGCATGTACCATTCGCGCGTCAACAGTACGAGCTGGCTCTTGGCAAATTCCGGATCGACCATCGCGAGCGGAATAGCGTGGAATGCGAGGTCCCATGCTGCATACCAAGGGTACTCCCACTTGTCAGGCATCGAAATGATATCAGCATTATTGAGATGCAGCCATTCGTTGTTCCGACCGTGCTTTCTTGTCACGGGGGGAGGGGGCTGACCAGGATCGCCGTTGAGCCACTGTGGGACGTCAAAGTAGTAGTACTGTTTGGACCAGAGCATACCGGCAAGAGCCTGTCGCTGCACGTTCCTAGCGTCTGCAGTTGGAACGTGGTGCGTTGCTCAGCGAGGGCTCGCAGTTGTTCG
>DAIPLH010000480.1:0-2272 GCA_036769325.1 Bacteroidota bacterium | reverse complement strand
TCTCTCACCAGAGGGATCAGGATCGGGATATCATATGTTCCGAGGTCGAGATAAAATGTCAGGTCGCGCAGGAGCCCGTTCGCAATACTGTCGGAAATTGATGATTGAATATTGCTCGAGTGGGCGGCGATGTTTCCGAAAACTTCGGGATGACTGACTCCCAGCCAGAGCGCGATGTTTCCTCCGTTCGAGGCGCCCAGTGTTGCCCTCTGATGCGGATCGCGTCGAGTGTTCCACCGCGCGTCAACCCAGGGCATGAGTTCCTCAGCAATGAACAGAGTGAATTCATCCTGAAGGGCTCCGGCATATTCAGACGTACGGTTGACCGGAGGAACAAATACCGCGATAACCGGGTCAATGGTGCCCTGGTCGATGAGATAGTCCAGAACCCTGTCTGCAGAACCAAGTGTTATGTATTCAAGTCCGTCATGAAAGACAACAACTGCGAAGCTGTCGAGCGGACTTCCATAACCCGGTGGCGTGTAGACCCGGATCGTGCGCGAGTTTCCCAGATTGGTGCTGAAGAAGGTTGTGTCGTGCAGGGTCCCGTGGGGAATTCCCGGGTAGTAAGCAATTTCAGGCGGCTGAACGAACGCCGGCATCCGGAGCTCGGAGTTCGGCCCAAAACCGCCGGCAACGGTGTATGGATTGCGCGGATCGAGAATCCAGGTGACACCGTTCAGGACGTACTTGTAATCTAACCGTGCATCCGGCTCGAAATGTTCTGTTCTGTACCAGAAGGTCGTCGTCGAAAGACGTGCCATCGGAAACATCGCGGGGTCCCACTGGTTTGCATCCCCGGGAATTGATACGCTGCTTGTCGTCCCGCGGTAGTAGTAATGTGCAAGGGTGTCGGACTCGAGGACTGGCGAAATGGGGTTCGCGATGATGAAGCTGTCGACCAGTGCGCTCCGGAGTGAGTCGGGTGCGGCATTGACCTGATCGATGAAATCCTGGAACGATTGGCCATGCACTGGGATGGACAGACCCAGAGTGAGGATGATCTGGACGAGGGCGGTTTTCATTCGGGGTTCTACAGAGAAGATACTGACTCCACACTGATGATTCAAGGGGTTGCTCGCTGCCTGAGGTGTTCGTATATTGACGAAAAGGGAAGAAACTTGCATGTCACAATGCAGTAATTGTGGTGCCGCGCTTTCGGGCAATCCGAAGTTCTGTCCTTCCTGTGGTACTCCGGTCAGCGGGCCAGAGTCTGCCCCGGGAGGAGAACCCGCGAGATCCGGGCCAAGTCCTCGCAGGATCATCTTTGTCGTTTCCCTCATTCTCGTGGGTCTTGCCCTGTTTGTCTTCTATCTCATTCCATCAACACATCCGGTGATAGGGTCTCAACCTGTTGTTGCAGAGCCGTCTGATTATGGTCCGGTTGCTGTTACGATGACGACAATTCCCTTCAGAGAGGAAGCCGGTGACCTGGTTTTTTCTCTGGACGACCTGAAGCGCTACAAGCTCATCAGGTTCGAGTACACAGGAGGGAAGACGCCGAGGGCAGTGATGGCGTATCTCGGGCCCGACGGGAGATTGGTTACGTCCATCAGTTCGAGCGAGCACTGCGGTTCCACTGAATTCGAAATCAAGGATAACAAGATCTACTGTTCCAATTGTCCGTCCAACTGGGATATGATGACGATGGAGGCCTACGCCTGCTGCGCCCAGTACTATCCTGATCCGATCCCGAGTACAGTCGTTGGCGACGAGGTCCGGATCGGGAAGTCCGTCGTACAGAATTGGGCCGGACGGCTTTGACCTGCGCGCCGGACACCTGCATCAGGTTCACCTCTGCGGAGGTCTCATTGTTCTGACGTTCATGTGAGCGCCATTCCCTCACACGCAATCATCACTCTTTCCTGAAAGGAGTGTCCCATGATTCGCATCATCAACCGCTTCTTTGTTGTCCTGCTCTTAATCCTCGTAGTATGCTTTTTATCAACCGCTCAGCAGCCCGTGCTCCCTCTTGACCCGGACATTGAGGCAATGCTCGTTTCAATTTCGGCGGACACGCTCTTTTCGAACCTTGAACGGTCGGTTGGATTTCATACCAGGCATACAGGCTCGGATACAGTCTCCGATCTGGTCGGGGTCGGAGCCGCGCGAAGGTTCATTTACAGACAATTTCAATCGTATGAATCTGATCCGATGACGCAGGAATTGCTTCCGTCGTATTTTGTTTTTAATGCGACAGTTTGCAATATCGAGAGTGAACATCGGAACGTGGTCGCGAGGCTGCCGGGCACGGTCACACCGGACCGGTTTT
>DAIPLH010000479.1:0-2276 GCA_036769325.1 Bacteroidota bacterium | reverse complement strand
TCGGTAGCGGCCGACATCGCCAAGGTCATACCGTTTCTCATTAAAGAAGAGCCGGTCAATCAGATTCTTTGCGGTTTCAAGATCCGGCGCGTCGCCTGAGCGGAGCTGCCGGTAGATCGTACCCAGTGCGTCTTCCTCTGACCGTGAGACATCCTTGGAAATGGTGTTTGCAATGACCGATCCCTGAACCCCGTGCTGGACCAGAAGCCGGATTTTTTTCACTCCGCTTTTCTTGATCCTCTTGATCATCTCTTCGGTCAGGGTCTGATCCTTGCTGACAAAGATCTCTCCCGTTTTCTTGTCGACGACATCGCTGCAGATCGTCCTGCCTTCGAAGTCAGGCATCGTGAGACCTGCCACCTCGACCTCATCAACCAGATTGAAGAGTTCAAGGATGTCATCGTCCGAGGAGTAGCCTAATGCCCGAAGCAGGGTTGTGACCGGGAATTTCTTCTTCCGGTCGATGTAGACATACATGATGTTGTTGATATCGGTCGTAAACTCGACCCAGGATCCGCGGAAGGGTATGATTCGCGCGGAAAAAATCGGCGTCCCGTTCGGATGGGTTGACTCACTGAAGAACGCGCCGGGAGACCGGTGCAACTGGCTCACCACAACACGCTCTGCTCCGTTAATAATGAACGTTCCCCGGTGGGTCATCGTCGGCAGGTTACCGAGGTAAACATCCTGGTCGATGATGTTCTTGAACGTGGTACCGTCCTCTGCCTTCTGGGAAAGACGGAGTCTTGCCTTGAGGGGAATGGCATAGGTCAGACCGCGTTCCTCGCACTCCGGAACCGAGTACTTCGGTTTCTCGACATAGTATTCGAGAAACTCAAGAAGGAAATTCTCCCGGCTGTCGGTGATCGGAAAATTCATCTTGAAAACAGCCTGAAGGCCCCGGTTCTTCCTTTTTGCGGGGGGCATGTCTGCCTGGAGAAAGCTTTGCCAGGATTCCATCTGGACGTTCAGCAGATCAGGCGGTTCAATGATCTGTGGAATTTTCCCGAACGAAATACGTTTGCCTGAATTGTGCTTCAAGAGCTCAACTCCCTTCGCTAATGGACCGATCGTAATACGCGGCTTTTTTCCGCAGGGCTCTGGTGGACAGGCGACGTGCAGGAATGATGTAAGCCAGCGATCGGAATTTCCGTTCCTGCCGGCTCACAGATTTCTGAAAAAGAGATAGAAGTCACGTCGTCCCTGACCTGTTGGAAAACAACAGCTGTCTGTATTCAGACAGGTAGAACCTGGGCTCCCCTTCGGGGAATTCCCGGAACCTACTTCAGCGAAACGGTTGCTCCCGCGTCTTCGAGTTCCTTCTTCAGCTTTTCGGGATCGGCTTTGTTGATACCTTCCTTGACCGGCTTGGGGGCGCCATCGACGAGGTCTTTGGCTTCCTTCAACCCGAGGCTTGTTGCAGCGCGGACAACCTTGATCACATTGATCTTCTGTGCGCCCGCGTTCTCCAGCACGACGACAAATTCAGTCTTCTCCTCTGTCGCTGCTGCGGCTGCAGCGCCGGCAACCGGCCCGGCCATCATGACGGGGGCGGCTGCGCTGACTCCGAATTTTTCTTCAAGTGCCTTCTTGAGCTCGACCGCCTCGAGAAGGGTGAGTTTCTCAATACTCTCGACAATTCCTGCTACAGCTGACATTGTTCTCTCCTTTTGAATTGGGAAGTAACTACAGTCGTTAGTTCAGGGCAGCTCAGGCCGCCTTTTTCTTTTCAATCTCTCCGATCACGCTCACGAGATCACGAATTACTGCATTGATAACACCCGGTACGCCAACAAGGGGAGACTGAATACACCCGAGGATTGCGGAGAGGGTGTCTGCCTTTGTTGGCAGCTTCGCGAGTTCGTCCAGTCTGGACCCTTCATACAAATGGCGATCGATAACCGCCGCCTTGAGTCCAAGCCTGGAGTGTTTGTCAGAGAATTTCTTTATGATCCTTGCCGGGGCAACAGGATCGTCAAACGAAACCGCTACACCCGTCGGCCCTACCAGCTTGTCCGACAGTCCACTGGTGCCATCGATACCTTCCAGAGCCCTGCGGATCAATGTGTTCTTTGCGACCTCGTAATGGATTCCGGATTTGCGGAACTCACGACGAAGCTCAGTTGCCTGCTCAACGGTGAGACCTGTAAAATCGGTCAGGTACAATCCGCTCGCCTTTTGAAGCACCTCCGAAACCTCGGCGACTATCTGTTCTTTTTCTGATCGCTTCATGACTTTCCTTTGAAACCAGCGCCGAGAGAGAAGCCCCGGTCAGA
>DAIPLH010000115.1:1276-8062 GCA_036769325.1 Bacteroidota bacterium | reverse complement strand
GATCCAGCCGAACGGGAGGTTCGTGTTTGCAAATGAAAATGGAGAAAAACTCAAAGAGGGCTATGTGACTCGAAAGTTCAAGGTCTATGCTCGGGAAGCCGGACTTCCGGAGTCGATGCATTTTCATTCATTGCGACATACCGGGGCTTCGTGGCTTGTCCAGAAGGGTGTGTCGTTGTACGTGGTTCAGAAGATACTCGGACACTCAACCCCCGCCATGACTCAGATCTATTCTCATCACTCTGAGCTGAGCCTGATGAAGGCAATTGAAAACTTCACGTTCCTCCCTCCGCCAGGCATACTGAACTGAAATCTGGAATGTCCTATTGACAAATTGGTTGGCAGTGAGACCAGAATTGCGCCGTGCCGGTCGGAATCACTGCCTTTCACATGCTTATGGAGCAGGCGGACTCATCTGAAAAATCAATTTTCATTGGACCTGCAGTGAATAATAGAAAGAAAAAGGCTTTTTTGAAACCCGACATCAATCGCCCCATCGGGAGCGGTATGATCTCTCGTTTGAAGGGTGTGCCCGGAACCCACAATTTGAATCACTCATAACAGAGTGTAGGGTGTTTGAGATGGCATTTTGACCGGCCATCTGATGTTGCGCAAAGTGACCCAGAGCGGGGACCCACACTTTCGACTTTGCAGAACTGCATGAGATATTCGAAACTTGCCTATTGACCATTTCGAAGGGGAAAAGGATTAGACCTCATCTGATAATGGGGCAACATGCAATCCCTCGACAGTAGGACCTCGAACGGTTTTTCTCCAGTGTCATTCCGCAGAAACTCTCTGATAACCGCAAACTGTAGTTGTTTTTGATAAGTTTTCCTCATAGCTTTCGCAGATGAAGGTTCCCCAAGGAATCTGCCTCCATTCCTCCTCATGCAAAGGATGGAGGGGATGAATTGCTCGCAATACGAAACGTTCCTTTTGTTCGCTCTCTTTTCGTACCTCGGTGTTTCTCGAATGCCAACTTCCCCCCACGTGCAACAAGAGCTTGGTAGACTCCAAAGGTGTGGAATTAGTCTTAAGTTCGTGGGTCCAAACCAAGTCGAATTGAGACATGAATATTCGGGATTCGTTCAGGTCAAATCCCTGGACGAACCAAGTGTTGCAGAGATCCACACTTGGGCTGATACCAAAGGCGTACCGATTGTTGAGATCAATCCAGAATTCATTGATACAAGCTCGTTTACAGGGTGGTATACTCTCTGGACGGAAGTGCCACTTTCGAATGATGTAATCCCTCTTGTCGTGGGAGACATTGACGGAAATGGATTGGCCGAAGTATATGGCTCCTACAAAGATACCGCGAGCGACTATGAAACTCGAGCTTATGAAATAGATTCTACTGGTCTCGTAACCCTCCTTCATAACTATGTCCCACGTCCTGGAGTCGCAAGACAGTTTACAAATGCGGACGGGGACTCTCTCGAAGAAGTAACTTTTACCCTTGGGGGACTCCTCTCGGATTACGAGCAATCCATTCGTTCGGCGATTCCGACCAATTTGAATTTCCAGCATCAAAGGCACCAAGGTCCAGTGGATCCGGGATTCACCGGAGTCCACATTGGTACGATCGATGCAGACACACTAACGGACTTCCTTTACAAGGGCTCAGAGGAGCTTTCAATTACCAAGATTTATGTTGCGGAGTATAGCCCCGATTCAAATAACTTCACACGCGTTTGGTCAAATGCGTATGTTCCCGGCGCCCAATCTGGGATCGCTGGCTTTTCAGTGAATGACTTCGATGGTGATGGTTTCCAAGAATTTGTCGTCAGTAACTTTTTTGGCGAACTCTTTGTCACTGAGAATACCGGTGATAACGAGTATGCTGTGACTTGGCAGGACAGTGTTCCATTCGTCAATGTCAACGTATATTACCACGGATCGGGGGATGTTGACGGCGACAATAAGTCAGAATTCTATGTGGGTGCAACCTTGAGCAGTGGCAATTGGACCACCGTGTATGAAGCTGACAGCAACAATAGTTACTCGCCAAAGCTCATTTTTCATTTGTTATCTGGTGGAACGTTTGACAACCCAACATATTTAGTAGATGACCTTGATGGAAACGGAGACCTGGAGCTCCTCATCTTCAGCGGGGTTGATCTCTACGTGTTCAAATCAGATGGGGACAATCAGTATTACCTCTGGTATTTCAAGCGCGAGAATGGAAAGGATTCAATCCAGCTCTATGACTTCAATAAAGATGGCAGGAAGGATTTCATCATAAGCAAGTCAGTCGTCAACCAGCAGGGCCAGTTGCGCAACTATGCAACGGCATATCTTGCGTCCGGCTTGGTAGATGCAACAGAGGGGAATAGCATGGACTTGCCCAATCGACCTACGCTTTCCCAGAACTATCCTAATCCCTTCAACCCCATGACTCATATTGAATATTCTCTTTTCCGAAAGGAACGGGTCAGATTGGTTGTATATGACTTGCTTGGCTCGATGGTTAACGTACTACTTGACAAAGACCATGACCCCGGAAGTTATCATCTCACCTGGAATGCCATTAACTGGCCGACTGGCCTATACTTCTACCGACTTGAGACTCCAACTTGGACAATCACAAGAAAAATGTTGCTGGTCAAGTAACGAGGATATTGTTAAAGATGCGCCATTATTGTCATAATCTCTCTTGACATTGCTACAGTACCGTTCCTCACCCATCCAAGAACTACCCCTCATGGAGGTCTCAATGAAAGCAATCGTGAAGCTGCTCTCCTTAACAGCAATTGTCAGCCTACTTCATGGAAACAGTTACACGCAGCAAAACTTGGAGGATCGCGTCACACTATCACTCGATGGCACCCAGACGGTGACAAGTGCTGTGTCTAATGGTTATGGCCAACACATTGCTGCGACCGGCGGTGGGATTGTGGCAAGATACTACCTCCTGGCCAACGATGGCAAGATCATCTACGGCCCAACCCCTCTTGGCAATGCCCTTACAGCTGGCGACTTCAATTGTGCCGTTGCAACCTACGGGGACAAAGTGATGTTCGTTCGGCGTGATATAGACCAATCGGTCCTCCAGATTCGACTTTATCAAAGCAGTGATGGAGGTGCGACTTGGGATTCCGATCTTTTAAAAACCTATCCACCAACTGTTACAGTAAGCAGGATTGATGCAGTCGCTGACGCAAACGGTGTCCACATTGTGTGGGACAATGATTCCTCTACCGAGGTCTACTACGTAAGGTATGTTGAACAAAGCGGTCAATTTGCCGACTTCAGGAACGTCACAAATGATGATGAAATATCAGGCCTGACAGGAAAACTTCCTAAGGTGGTAACCGTAGGTAACAAGGCGGTTGTTTCCTTTGTTCGCACGGACGGTGGTGTTACTCACCACGTGGGTGCCTCGAGAGATGTGGACCTTTCCATCAATCCTCCCTCCTGGGAATTTCCTCGATGGACCACAGCCGACAACACCTATAACATCTCAACGCAGAGCGTTACCAATCTGAACAATGACATCCACATGGTCGTTTATGAGGAAAGCGGCCTCGGCTACCCCAGAGAGATCAATGTATCACAGCGAACCATAACGGGTGGTTGGACGCCCCTTGTGAACGTGGACAATTACGGTGTGACCGGCGAAGAAGGCAACTATCGACGTAAGATGACATCCACTTCTGCAAACCGATACATGACACACTCGAATACGAATGGCAGTTTTTACCAAATCATGCTTCGAACCTATGATCCTGCAACCGGCTGGACAATCGTTGATATCCTTGATCAAGATGCCGTTAGTCGTCGATTCCCGACGATTTCGTCATCAAGAACAGGAGCGTATACTTATTGGACCACCGCCGACTACGCCAACAGATACATGCGGCGAAAGGTTTTGACCATGAGCGGAAGCATAACGGAGAACATGTTTTGGACTGGTTACAACTGGATTTCAGGAGACACAAATATCGAAAACGGTCATACAGTGACTATGAAGGGTGGTTCGGTCGGATCCACGACAACCATCCAAGCCGGGAAGAAGCTCTACGTTAAAGCTGGGGGAAAACTGATTATCGAGGATGGGGCGCAACTCGTGATGGAGTCAGGGGCACAGATTATCCTTGATTCTGGTTCTCCCTCGGGCGGAATTCTCGAGCTTGCTGATAACGCACTTGTTACAATTCCCGCTGGCGGCCTTCTTGAGGCGCGCGCCGGAACGGACCTGAGATTCGGGAATACCTCGAAGCTCCTCGTAGAGGGCGAGATCAAAGCACTTGGAACGGGCACTGGAACTTCCCAGCGGGTCCTCTTCACAAGGCTTGATGCATCGGACGCCTGGAAAGGCATCATCATAGAACGTGTCAACACTGCTCCCAAAGGAACTTTGACATACGCCACAATTGAATATGTTACTTCAGCACCATCGGTTCGCGTAGGCTCCAACGCCGTATTCTCGATGACAAATTGTACTATTTCCAATGCCTCCCTCGGGCTTGAGTTCACACCGGAGTACATTCCTGAGGGGGCACCTGCCCTAATCGTCCAGGATAACACATTCTCATTGGTCGCAAATGGGATTCGAGTAAACAGTCTCTCAAACCTTGTCATCGAGGGAAATACCATCAATACTCCCACTCTCGAGGATCTCTCAACGGGGATTGACCTAACCAATTCCTCGCCAAAGATTCTGGGAAATGACGTGCAGAACTTCGGTAGAGGGCTTAGATGCCTAACTGGGAGTTCTCCTGCCCTTGAGAATGGATCCATGGGTGGATATAACAACATTATCAACCATTCAACCCCTGTGTACTGTAAGGATGCCTCCAACGCCAACCTTGGAACGGTCTATGTTGAGGCCCCGGACGAAGGAGGTCAGAATTGTATTGTCAAAGCTTCCGGTGGCTCGTATGATGTTGTTCTTCTCAATGGTTCTACAGTCAAAGCGGAGAAAAACTATTGGGGTGAATCCTCACCGAATTCAGCCCACTTCAGCGTGGATGGAACTTCGCAGCTCGACGTGTCCCCGTACCTTTCTTCTTGTGGCATCTCCTCGCAACCAGGCGGAGGAGGGGTCAACAAGGGAGGGATTCCTTCCACTCTAATGAGCGGCACTATTGACGCAGCACTAAACGAGCGGAGTGCAGGGAACTTTGAGACTGCGCTGGTTCTCTTGGAAGGAATCATCAGCGATGAAACGAACAGGATCGCCACAAGAGAATGGGCGATATCCGAAGCATTTGCGTGTGCGCAAAGCATTCCAGGGTCGAGGATGTCACCCTATTTTGAATCCCTCAAGGAAGAGTACCCCTCCCTCTCACGCAGAGTGGACTTTCTCCTTCCTCACCTATACATGTACGAGGGAGAAATTGAAAGAGGGATCGATGCCTTTGACCTAAATATCAGTCGCTTTCCAAATAGCGAGATGGAAAGAAGCGGGCTCTATGGCAGGTTTATCCACGGATTGTATTCTGGACGGGATACATCCTCGGCACGAATGCTCTCAGGTGCTCTCACAGATAAATACCCTGAGAGTGACGAGGCAGTTCTCGCTGCCCAGCAGCTTGAATACTATCTTGATGGGACGAGCGGAGGCCTCGAGCGAAATGCCATTGGTGGCGATTATGAAAACAGCAGCCTACCTTTAACGGCTGCTCTCCATCAGAATTATCCAAACCCCTTCAATCCATTGACGACCATCAAGTACGATCTTCCGGTGGATGCGAACGTGAACCTGAAGGTCTATGACATGCTCGGGAGGGAAGTGCTCTCGCTGGTGGATAGATTCGAGACGGCAGGATATCACCAGACTACTGTTGATGGAACCAAGCTTTCAAGTGGGGTCTATTTCTACAGAATACGGGCTGGATCGTTTACAGATGTAAAAAAACTGCTGCTTTTGAAGTGAGTTAAGCATTTTCTGGCAGCAACAAAGAGCCGTTCGGATCCCCGAGCGGCTCTTTCATTTCCTCCCACAAACCTCAAGTTCCAACTTTCACGGGTTCTCCAGGCCCCTTGGCATCAGATGCCGTAGGGCGTAGGAATTTCTCAAGGCAGGTATTTTCTTCCCGTAGAGAGAGAAGCCGTTGGATTTGCCCACCTTTGGCACAGAAATCACGGCTCAGCTTCTGGCACAGTGATTGGGCTATAATAGACACCATGTCAACCAGTGAACATACCCTACATGAGGATTCTGAACTCCTCAGCATGAATGAGAGTCGCTACCTCAGCACTCTTGATCACATGCTGGAGGGTCTCCAGATTATTGGCTTCGATTGGCGATACCTGTACGTCAACAATTCCGTCGCAAAGCATGGCCGTAAAGCAAAAGAGAAGTTATTGGGCCGTAAAATGTGGGAAGTGTATCCCGGTTTTGAATCCACAGACGTGTTTTCTGTGCTACGGCGCTGCATGCATCACCGCATTGAACAGCACATAGAGAATGAGTTCACTTATCCGGATGGCGGTAAAGGATGGTTCGAGCTCAGCATTCAGCCTGTGCCCGAGGGAATCCTCATTCTCTCAATTGACATCACGGGACGCAAGAAAGCGGAAGAGTCCCTAAGACGCACCCAGGAGCAATTCCGCCTCATTGCTGAGAACATCGCTGACATGATCTCCGTCCTTGACCTTGACGGAAAGAGGCTTTATAGCAGTCCCTCCTACGAACCAATTCTGGGAGATCCGGAGGCTCTTCGAGGAACAGACTCCTTCGACAACATACACCCCGACGATCGGGAAAGCGTCAGACAGATCTTCCAGGAGACAGTGAAAACGGGAATCGGTCAACGGGCTGAGTACCGATTGGTG
>DAIPLH010000115.1:0-1266 GCA_036769325.1 Bacteroidota bacterium | reverse complement strand
TATCGAATCACAGGGAAGTGTAATTCGGGAAGAAAACGAAAACATTTCAAGAGTTGTTGTGGTGTCCAGAGATGTCACTGAAAAGAGACAGCTCGAAAAACAATTCCTTCGTATGCAGCGGATGGAAAGCATCGGAACAATGGCGGGTGGTATTGCGCATGACCTGAATAACGTGCTTGCACCCATTGTGCTCGCACTGAACGTGCTGCGTAAGAAGCTACCCGATGAGGGAAGTCAGAAAATGCTAACGATGCTGGAATCAACAGCAGCGAGAGGCTCAGGACTGATTAAGCAGATGCTCTCCTTTGCCCGCGGCGTTGAGGGCGAGCGAACCGTCGTTCAGATCCGTCATCTTATCGATGAGGTGAGTAAGATTATTTCTGAAGCCTTCCAGAAAACAATCTCACTCCGGACGGACATTCCAAAGGATCTCCCGGCCATTGTGGGAGATGCGACACAACTACATCAAGTCTTGATGAATCTTTGTGTGAATGCCCGGGATGCAATGCCGAACGGTGGAACCATTGACATCAAGGCAGAGACTATTCTGCTCGATGAACAGTATGCCCGGATGAACATCGGAGCAAAACCGGGGCTACACGTTGTTGTTGCCGTGACTGATCAGGGAATTGGGATCCCACCAGCAATCATCGACAGAATTTTCGAACCATTCTTCACAACCAAGGACATTGGAAAGGGGACGGGTTTGGGTCTTTCCACGGTCCTTGGCATACTGAAAAGCCACGGTGGGTTTGGCAATGTTTATAGCGAAGTAGGTAAAGGCACAACTTTCAAGGTGTATTTGCCTGCTCAGGAATCAGCTCCGGCAGCGATATCGGAAGAAAAGGTGAAAATCCCGGCGGGGAACGGTGAACTCATACTTGTCGTCGATGATGAAGCGAGCATACGGGAAATTACCAGGACCACACTTGAGTCTTACAACTACTCAGTGCTCACTGCGGCTGACGGAGCTGAGGCGGTTGCCACCTATGCAACTCACGGCGTGAAGATCGGTCTCATTGTCACGGACTTGACGATGCCCTATCTGGATGGAGCGGCAATGATTCGAGCCATTCAAAGACTCAATCCCAAGGTCAAGGTGATTGCCGTGAGCGGATTAAATCATGACGGGGACATTCTGAAACAGCCAACGGTTACCTTCCTTCAAAAGCCCTATACTTCAGAGACGTTGTTGAAAACAGTACATGAAATGGTCACACGGAGCAGATGAAGTAGACAGTCCGTATTGATCGGTTTGAGAGCGAC
>DAIPLH010000114.1:0-8076 GCA_036769325.1 Bacteroidota bacterium | reverse complement strand
GGTCTCGTCCTGGAATAAGTTGACAGTTTATCCAGGAGGAGATATGGTTCGAGTTCTTCGTCGTTACAGTGAAGCATTCAAGCGCTCAGTTGTTGCAGAAGTCGAGTCGGGTCGCTATACTGCGCTGGAAGCGGCGGCTGCACACCAAGTTCACTTCACATCGGTATATCAGTGGTTGAAGCAGTTGGGCCGTCCCGACAGTCAGACACGGACCATGAGGATCGAGATGCCCGACGAACGCAACCGGATCAAAGAACTGGAGCAGGAGAAGCGTGCCTTGGAATCGGCACTGGCACAGGCACACATGAAGATCCTGCTCTTGGAGTCGACGGTCGAGGTTCTGGAGGAACAGACAGGACAGCGGACTAAAAAAAAGCCCGATATGCCATCCTCCAGCGGGCCCGGACCAAAGGACTCAGCCTAAGTTACGCCTGCCGTATGCTGAAGATCAGTCGACAGGCTATGTATAAGCGCCGGAAGCGTCAAACGACAGAAAAACTTCAGGTATCTGAACTGCTTCCCAGGGTCCTGGCACTGCGTCAGCTCATGCCCCGTGTGGGAGGCCGTAAGCTTCTGAAGCATCTTGGGGATCTCGATCTCGGTCGAGACAAGTTCTTTGAGATCCTCCGTCAGTACGGTCTCTTGGTGAAGCGACGTCGTAAATACATCATAACAACCAACAGCAAGCATGCGCTTCCGGTCCACCCAAATCTCTTGCCGCAGACACCGGCAGAGGCTCCCAATCGAGTGTGGGTGGCTGATCAAACTTACATCCGCCTTCGTCAAGGGTTCTGTTACTTGTCCCTGGTGACCGACCTCTACAGCCGGAAGATCGTCGGCTACAATGTTGCTCCGACACTTGAAGCAACGGGACCACTGAACGCCCTGCGAATGGCTTTCCGTGGTGTCAAGGACCCCCGGGGGCTTCTTCACCACTCAGACCGGGGGAAGCAATACTGTTCTCATGAGTATATTGAAACACTCACACAACATGGTTGTCGCATCAGCATGACTGCTCCTCGTCGACCTGACCAGAACGCTACCGCTGAACGGGTCAACGGCATTCTCAAGTCGGAGTTCTTTCTCGACAGCACTTTCAACTCAATCGAGGATGTTCGCTACGCTGTGAAACAAACCATTTACATCTACAACAACATCCGTCTGCATCTCAGTCTCGGTATGAGCACTCCGAGTCTCAGGTATGCAGCTTAACCAACACATGTCAACTTTTTTCAGGACGCAACCATTGGAATTTGTTTGGGATTTGGATTTTGAGATTTGTGATTTGTCCTTCTGTGATTGGGTCATTCGGATTTCCTTCGGATTTCCCCGGCCTCGCCCGAGGCTCGCCCGAGGGCGGGCGATATTCGAGTTTCGGATTTGTGTTGACTTTGGCCTGATAACTGTCACACCTACGCCTTATTGAGAGCTCGACTTTGTGATTTCGGATTTGGCGTTCCTTTCTCTATTGCTTTTCATCTCTGAGTCGGTTACCATCTTCAAGTAGCACAAGCGAACTTTGGGCATTACCCGCGGTTCACGTGTCCTGACCTGAGAGCATTCTCGCTCTTCGCCCTCATCTTTCTTCACCCGGAATGCGCGTTCCCAAACCCCAAAGCCCCTTCTCGGCAATCCTGCTGAACTGGAAGATGAGTTTCTCAAGTTAGAGTTATCCTTTACCGTCTGAGTGCTGTGATTTCTTCTCGCACTCACGGGTTCCTACTTGCAAGTGCAATCTCTTCACCTGGAATATCGTTCCCTTCGAGCGAGACTCGCTCAAAGGAGTTGTCCCGGGGACGTGTGACAAGAGATAATCCGGGTTTTCCACCAATCACCAGGAGGGTCATCATGAGATACGTTTTCTTCTTTGTTGCTCTCTTTCTCACCGCATCACTCGCCATGGCAGGAACAGGGCAAACGAGCCTGTATCCGGTGTCCAAGGGTGTCACTTCGGACCGACATGTGACGATCCCGGTCACTGAAGGCGCTGTTCTGTACGATCAGACCGGAGCGGCGGTCATCGGGTCTGGTTACACATCGCAGGACTTCGAGGCGGTGGTAGATATTTATGACAGTCAGGGCGCCGATGACTTTGTGGTTCCGGCCGGTGAAACCTGGAACATCAACCAGGTGGCTGCACTTGGTCTGTACTACAACGGAAACGGACTGATGCCGTCAGCAAACGTCTATTTCTATGATGATGCAGCCGGCTATCCTGGTAACCTCCTTGCGTCCGAAAATGTCGTTCCGACTGACGACACGACGGGTAACATTATTTGTGACATTACCGAGGTCTCACTCGGGGAGGGAACATATTGGGTCTCGGTCCAAGCCGTAATGGATTTTCAGACCGGTGGGCAGTGGGGCTGGACTCCGAACGATGCGCTGACCAACTCAGGTGCCGCGTGGCAAAATCCGGGTGACGGTTTCGTGACCGGATGCACCACATGGGGCCGTATAACTTCCTGTATTTTCGCAGAGGAAGATGACCTCGCGTTCATCCTCTCCGGCAACACAGGTGGCGGCTGCGAGTTTGCCCTGGATCTCCCGAAAATGAAGTACCGGCCAGGTGAGGCGATTACATTCGATATCTCGTTGCACCACCGAGCCGAGACCAATGTCACCGTACCGATTTACGCATGGGTTGAAAACGCCGATAGGAGTGTCATCACGAGTACTGTCAGTGAGCCACTGGAAATCAACCAGGGAGACTTTCTTACACTTGGGATGACCCTTTCTCTGCCCATAGACCTTCCCCCCGGCGGGTACCGCGTGCGTGCAAGTGTTGGCGAAATGGTCCAGGGCGTGGCTGACGCCCAGCAACGGTTCAAGGTTATCAGCCCGTCTCCCTTCAATCAAGCTTCTACTCTGCTGGAGGGTGTTCCCGAAGCAACGGTGCTTTTGGATAACTATCCAAATCCCTTTAATCCTTCAACCACAATCAGCTACGGTTTGAGTCAAGACACCTGGGTGAACGTAAGGATTCATAATTCCCTGGGAGAAGAAGTGGCAACTCTTGTAAATGAGCATCAGACCGCGGGTTTCAAGACGATCGTCTGGAATGGAACTGACAACTTCGGAACCTCTGTTTCCAGCGGAATCTATCTGTACCGGATGACGACTGCGGATCATGTTGAAACGAAGAGACTGTTGCTGCTCAAGTAGCAGTTTGTCCTGAGTCGTTGCTGTACAGGCACAAGAGCCCTCGGAGATTCCGGGGGTTCTTTGTTTCTCAGGGGTATAGCTCAAATTCATGCAACACCCCTAAACATTGGGTAGTGCACCAGTTCAAACTGGTGCACTACCAAACATTGCCAACTAAGCCTGATTTTCCTATCTTGTGTCGTCCGTCGAACAGCGCGTCGATCGTACGAGTCTGATTTCCCTACCAGGTCTCTTAAGACTTCACAATGACCCAACAACAAACGGTCGACCCTCGCCTCCTCAGGGGTTTCCGCGATTATCTTCCCGGGCAAATGAATGCCCGTATGAAGATGATCGCCACGATCCGGTCGGTTTATGAACGCTACGGCTTCCAGCCACTTGATACTCCAGCCCTTGAGTATCTTGTTTCGCTCGTTGGTTATGGAGACGAAAACCAGAAGCAACTTTTTGCATTTGAGAATCCTGAGAAGGAAAGGGTTGCTCTGCGCTTCGACTTGACCGTCCCCCTCGCACGTGTCGTTGCACAGTATCCGGATATCCCGATGCCATTCCGGCGCTATCAGGTCGCGCCGGTCTGGAGAGCCGACAAGCCAGACCCGGGAAGGTTCCGTGAGTTCATTCAGTTCGACCTCGATTCCGTCGGAACCGCATCGATGCAGGCAGATGCTGAGATCATCTGTGGCATGTTTGATACACTGGTTGCTCTCGGATTGGAACGCTTTACCATCCGGTTCAGCAATCGAAGAGTACTGAACAGCCTCCTTGATTTCTGCAGTATCCCTCAGAATATGTCACACAAGGTTTTCCGCGTGCTCGACAAGCTCGAGAAAATCGGCATGGAAGCTGTCGTCCAGGAGCTCACCAAAGGGCGTGTCGATACTTCAGGTGACAAGATTCCGGGAGTCGGACTGACGACAGACCAGGTGGCGAGAATCGGAGATTTCCTGAAAATCCCGCGCGGTTCGAGGCTTGAAGTCCTCGGGTACCTCAAAGATCTTCTTCGAACAGTACCCTCTGCCGGAGAGCCAATCAGCCAGCTTCAGGAAATCGCCGCCACTCTCGAAGCTCTCACAATTCCAGAGAAGAACGTTGTGCTGGATCCAAGCATCGCACGCGGGCTCGACTATTATACGGGGCCCGTGTTCGAGGCCGCGCTCGATGACGCTCCCGAATTCGGCTCGGTGTTCGGAGGCGGACGTTATGATGGACTCGTTGAAAGATTTCTCGGTCGAAGCATCCCGGCCGTCGGTGCATCGATTGGCGTCGATCGCCTGTTTGCGGCCCTGCAGAAAATGAACCTCGTAGACCTTGCGCCGTCAACGGCACAGGTGATTGTGACTGTCATGGAACCGGGGCGATCTGCCGAATATCAAAGGATCACCCGTGACCTCCGTCAGGCCGGGATCAATACAGAACTCTATCTCGGGACAGAGAAAGGACTGGGCAAGCAGCTGCAGTATGCGAACCGTCAGCAGATTCCTGTTGCCGTCATCATCGGCGGGAATGAGTTTGAGAGCAATGAGGTGACTATCAAGAATCTCAGACTTGGCGCCAGGCTGCAGGAGAAGAAGGCCGGGCAGGAACGCGAAGACTGGCTCAAGGCATCGAAAAGCGTTCAACTGACTGTTCCGCGCGCGGATCTCATCAGGCAGGTCCGGGCAATGCTGGAGTCTGCATGAAGCCGGCCAATCGCAGTGTTCAGCTTGACGGAGAATCGCTCTCGCTTGACGACGTCCTCCAGGTAGCCAGAGGTTCAGCCAGGGTCTCGCTTTCTTCCAGGGCGAAGAAACGGATGACGCGATCGCGCTCCTGGGTCGAGAAGGCCGTGGCAGAACATAAGGTCGTCTATGGTGTGACAACCGGGTTCGGGGCTTTCCAGAATGTTTCAATCCCGCCGGGTAAGCTTAAGGAGCTCCAGCGCAATCTCATCCTGAGCCATTGCGCTGGCGTGGGGGAACCATTTCCTGACGAGGTGGTCCGTGCAATGATGCTCCTTCGGGCCAATGCCCTGGCAAAAGGATATTCGGGGATCAGGGTCAGCACGGTTGAGCTTCTCGTTTCGCTTCTCAACAAGGGCGTTCTTCCCATCATTCCCTCGCAGGGATCGGTCGGCGCAAGCGGAGATCTCGCGCCGCTCTCACACATGGCTGCCGTGCTTCTTGGCGAAGGAAAGGCTGTGTACAAGGGGAAAACCATGGGCGGCAAAGCAGCATTGAAAGCAGTTGGGGTTAAACCCGTCGAGCTCGCCGCAAAGGAGGGACTAGCCCTGAACAACGGAACCCAGGCGATGACCGCCGTCGGCGTTCTCGCCCTCCATGACGCAGAAGTTCTTGCCAATACTGCAGACATCGCGGCAGCAATGACCCTGGAGGCAGTAAAGGGCAAGAGCACTCCCTTTGCAGCCGGGGTCCACTCCATCCGTCCACATGCAGGCCAGACAATCTCCGCCCGCAATGTACTCCAGGCGATTTCAGGAAGTTCATTGGTAGATGCCGTCGACCGGGATACTGAAGGGAAAGTGCAGGATTCCTACGCCATCCGATGCGTCCCTCAGGTGCATGGTGCTTCGCGGGATGCCCTGACCCACGTTCGAAAAGTTATTGAAACGGAGATCAACTCAGCCACCGACAACCCCTTGATTTTTCCCGATGAAGACAGGGCGCTCAGTGGCGGCAATTTTCACGGCCAGCCTGTTGCCCTTGTCATGGATTTCCTTGCTCTCGCAGTGGCCGAGCTGGGAAATATTTCAGAGAGGCGAACTGCCAAACTGTTGGACAAGCATCACAATGCCGGGCTCCCTGCATTTCTCGCGGCAAATGGTGGAATTCAATCCGGCCTCATGATGGCGCAGTATACCGCTGCCGCTCTCGTCTCAGAGAACAAGGTGCTCATCCATCCTGCCAGCGGTGACTCTATCCCCACGTCTGCAAACCAGGAAGATCATGTCAGCATGGGAACGATTGCAGCCCGGCAAGCGGCCATGATTGTCAACAATGTGAGAACAGTTCTCGCCATTGAACTCATTGTCGCCGTAACCGCCCTTCGCATCCGCGGTGGCAAAACCGGGAAGGGGACAGCGGCCGCCATCCGGATCCTGAAGAAAGCAATCAGGATGTCAACGGATGACCGTGAGCTGACGGACGAGATGAATGCCGTCGCGGATCTTATTCGCAGCGGTGAATTCTCCGGGTTGATCTGATTCCATCTTTACCCGCGACCATGTACCTGATCTTTGTGCTGACACTACTCTTTGCAGGCAGAACGGGAGGCCATTTAATGGACAATGAACATCAGGGGTCAACGTCGGACGAAGCCACCCGCGTGGTCCAACTCTTCAATGAAGCGTTCAACAAGCATGATGTTGACGCAATAATGAACCTCATGACCGAGGACGTCCTGTTCGAGAACACGAATCCTCCTCCGGACGGCGCCCGTTTCAAGGGCGCGGCTGCCGTCAGAGCCTATTGGCAACAGTTTTTTGCGACAAATCCCACAGCACACTTCGAGACAGAGGAGATGTTCGAAAGCGGTGATAGGGTTGTCGTCCGATGGATCTACAGAAAGCAAAAGGATGGCAAACCCTGGCATTTGCGCGGAGTCGATCTGTTTAAGGTGAGAAATGGGAAAGTGTCAGAAAAGTTGTCGTATGTAAAGGGATAGCTCGGTATGTATGCGAGACTGGAGTCTCGCTCTACAATTCAAGAGCCGTTCTCAATGAAAGGTGTTGTAGATCGACTCTCCGGAGTCGCTTATGGTCGTCAGTTCTTTTCAATCCAGACGGCTGATTGTTAAAACATGTTTTTACTTTTCGTACTTCTTCAATCCGTGTCACAATGAACGTTCATTCCTTCGAGCACGTCCCATTTGAAGGTCTTGCGGGGATCGACCCCTGGTTGAAGAACAGGGGCCACTCTGTTTCCCGTACCCGATTCTGGCTCAATGATCCCACCCCTGACATGGACAATCTCGATTGGCTCATCGTCATGGGAGGGCCGATGGGAGTGCATGACGAAAAGATCCATCCATGGCTGAGACACGAGAAGAGATTCATCGAACAAGCGATCAAACGGGAGAAACACGTGCTCGGAATTTGCCTCGGTGCACAACTCATTGCAGACGTTCTTGGAGCCAGAGTCTCCACGGGCAAAGAGCCGGAGATTGGGTGGTTCCCCGTGAGTCTCACGGCAAACGCTATCCGCTCGCGCTGGTTTCATTCCAGCCCATTTGTGCCTTTCCACTGGCACCGCGATTCATTCGCTCTCCCTCACGGTGCGATACACCTTGCCATCAGCAAAGGATGCGAGAACCAGGCTTTCTCCTATGGTGACCGCGTTCTGGCGCTTCAATTTCATCCCGACTCAACTGCAGAGAGCATCGATCATCTTCTCCTGAATTGTGCGGATGATTTGGTTCCGGGGACGTATGTGCAATCGGCAGAAGAAATCAGAAACATGCAAACTCAATTCCAACCGAACCTCGAGGGCATTCTTCACTCAGTCCTGGAGGCATTCCGGACAGAAGTAGTGGCTCAATGAAAACGCCGCCTGACCTTCATTTCGTAACCCAGGAATCCTTACGCATCGTTCCTATTGAAGAGGCACGGACAATCCCTTCTGCATGGTACACCGATTCGCGCTTCCTGGAGCTTGAGCGCCAGACAATACTCTCATCGTTCTGGCACTATGTCGGCCATGAAGGAAGGATTCCCTCGATCGGTGATCAGATCGTCGCTGAACTGCCCTGGAATCCGGTGGTGGTCGTCCGGGGTAACGATGGGGTTGCCCGTGCATTCTACAATGTTTGCCGCCATCGTGGCGGCCCGATTGCCGTTGAGGACTGCAGGTCGAAAATGCTTCAGTGCAAATACCATGGTTGGTCGTATACGCTTGAAGGACAGCTTCGGGGAGTCCC
>DAIPLH010000478.1:0-2281 GCA_036769325.1 Bacteroidota bacterium | reverse complement strand
CTTGACAAAGACGCAAAAACCTGGTACCGCAACAACTACGCCAATGCCGACAACCCGACTCTCGACGATTTTCTTCAGGCCTTTAGGGCCCAGTTCCTTGTCACCCACAGCGCGGACGATATCATCAAACGCCTCCGAGAAATCGACCAAGGGTCTAACCCCATCAGTACGTACTCCACGGAGTTCGAAATGCTTGTTCTCCAACTCGGCGACACCGATGACCGCCTCATGAAACAAGACTACATCCGCGGCCTCTACCACAAAATTCGCACTCCATTGATTCCTACCTTAACCGGAGACGAAACGTTAAAGGACCTTATCAAAAGAGCCACCGTCATTGCCAGGAATCTCGAATACGGGAAAGCCTTTGAACCTAAGACTCGACCCGCGGACCCCAAATCCCGTCTCTCGGACCCCAAATCCCGTCCCTCGTATACATCCTCTACCGGGACCACCAACATCTCTTCTGTCAGCCGCGAGATGGACTCAACAGGGAAATTCTTGATGAAACTTACCGAACCAGAAAAAGGGTTTCTCTGGAAGAACGATGGATGTTTCAACTGCCGCAAGATTAAAGCCAACCACATAGCCACCGACTGTTTCGAGGATCATTCTGGATTGGGGATCCCCATGAAAGGGAAATACTTAAAGAAGGAACAGGCCAGGAAGGAACAGGCCAAGAAGGAACCATCCATTAGCGCGCTTATAGTTGAATCCGATCCCGATTCCGAGTACTCGCGCCCCAAATCCACCCCAACGATTACGATGGCGACACAAGTGGGAGACGTAACTCTACCCTCCTCCCTGATTGACTGTGGCGCCATGATTAACGTTATCTCCGAAGATAAAGTCAACCACTGCGCCATCCCGACACGTCCGATACCACCAATGCAATTACACGAACCACTTAACCCTCATGGCACCCGCGTAGATAGGAAGGTCGTCAGCAAAGTAAGGATACCGGAGACCGACTGGGAGAGTCAACACCTGACGGAATTCATCGTTGCTCCTTTAAAAGAACACGACGCTATATTGGGAATGCCATTTCTGGCAGAGGAAGGCATCCAAATCGACCCTGCGGAGAGAAATGTTATTCTTCCTCAACCTGCAAACCAAATCACAGAAAATAAACCACAACAGTCAAAGGAAAGCGAGTCTGTCCCGTCTATCTGTCCAAAAGTAAGGACCTACCGCAAGATTATAGCACCCCATCAAGATTCGAGATGGATTAAGGCACTACAGGAATTCGATGCTTCCAGGCCTAAGGCTATGGAGCCTCCGGACCCGACCACCGACAACGAATATTTCTCCAAACTCAACGAGTATTTCGTCAAGCAATATAACGACGTCTTCACAGACACATTACCGGACCGACTACCTCACCCCGATGCACCCCGTCACCGCATAGTTCTCAAAAACAACGATATCTCGATCAACGGCCGAATGTACCGAACCCCGACACGCTACTGGAACAAACTGAAGGAATTCATTGAATTACACCTTAAGGCCGGTCGTATTCGCCCCTCGTCCAGTCATATTGCGTCCGGAACGATTGTTATACCCAAATCTCCCGATCCCGAGGAAGCTCCCCGCGTCGTTCACGACTATCGTGAACTCAATGCAGAAACCATCAAAGACCACACACCTCTCATGCGACAGGAAGATATCCTAGATTGTATGGCACGCGCGTTGATCCGTGGGAAGATCGACTTGGTATGTGCCTATTATCAGATCTTGATGGAAATTGCGGACATTCATAAAACAGCATTCAAGACCCCGTTTGGGATGTATGAATGGCTAGTTATGCCGCAAGGATTATGCAATGCCGTTGCAACATTTCAAAGATATATGAACTGGATTTTGCGGGACTACATTGGCAAATTTTGTGCTGTTTACATTGACGACATTGCAATATGGTCAAATTCGGTGGAGGAACATGCTGAACATGTCCGACTGATTATGGAGAAGTTGAGGGAAGCGAATATTTGCGCCAGCATCAAGAAATCAGTTCTGTTCGCCGACGAAATCCAGTTTCTTGGACACAAGATATCCTCACGGGGCGTGGAACCGGCTCAAACTAAAGTCGACAAGATTCTTGCCTCTCGAGCCCCGTCGTCCCCCTCTGACATCAAGGAGTTCCTCGGCCTCGTGAATTATATTGGACAGTTCCTGCCTGGACTTTCAGAATGGTCAACGGTACTCTCGAACCTTACACGCAAAGGCGTCAAATTCGAATGGCTCTCTGAACACAATGAGGCCTTCTACAATATCAAACGATTAA
>DAIPLH010000477.1:0-2281 GCA_036769325.1 Bacteroidota bacterium | reverse complement strand
GATCGATGGGCGCTCATGGTATTATACGTCCACGGGCGGTTGGGCACAGATCGCTGGTGTCGATCTGATGGTGAGAGCCTCGGTTACCGGAGTTGACGTGAGTGCAGATGAACCGGGGCAGATTCCGGAGTCATTCGCCCTTTATCAGAACTATCCAAATCCCTTCAACCCTGAATCACGTGTGCGTTTCGACCTGCCCGAACGAAGCAGGGTTACGCTGGTGTTATATAACCTGCTCGGACAAGAGGTTGCCCGCGTTCTGGACGAGGAGTTCGAGGCTGGAGAGCATAGTGCACGCATCGATGTACGATCGATCTCGAGCGGGGTGTATTTTTATAAGCTCCAGGCCCACTCGGCGGTTGGCAGCACGAGCTTTGTGGAGACAAGGAAGATGATGGTGCTGAAATAAGGGGCTTGATTAATCAAGCCCCCACAAGGTTTGGCAAAGGGCAAAGGAACAATCCTGTCGGGGTTGAATATATTCAACCCCGACAAGAAGAAAAGAAAGATCCAAGATCGCAAGGAGAGAGCCCAGTTCCCGACACATCTCGGTCGCCTCGGAATAGGGCTGAGTGAATATCGATTGATGAACAAGGAGTTAAGATTTGAGAAGTATGGTACTTCGCAATTGTGCCACCGCCCCTCTGTTGGGGCTTGATTAATCAAGCCCCAACAAGGTTGGCGAACGGTAAAGGAACAATCCTGTCGGGGTTGAATATATTCAACCCCAACAAGAAGAAAAAAAACTCAGTCGTGTCGGACCCAGGCCGAGGATCAGGCCTGGCTTCTCTGGCGAGATGCAGCAAGGATTTCGCTTAGCACATCTTCCGGCGCTCTGTCTTCTTTCATAGCAACCCATTGGATCCTCCCATCCCTCCTGAACCAGGTCATCTGCCGCTTCGCGTAGCGTCTTGAGTTCTGCTTGAACAGCCTGACCATCTCCTCATGGCTGATTTCACCATTCTTATATGCAAACACCTCAGCGTAGCCAACGGTATTCAGGGCATTCAGTCGACGGTCATATCCCATCGCTTGTAACCCCGACACTTCATGCTCCAATCCTGCCTCAAGCATTGCATCACAGCGTTGTTCGATGTGCTTGTAGAGCAACTGGCGATCCCACGCGAGACCAACGAAGAGCGGACTGAACCCGATTTCCGGTTTTAGCTCCCGATGATGCATCGAGAGCGGTTTGCCGGTAAGATAGAAGACTTCGAGTGCCCTGATAATGCGACGCGGTTTCGTGATGTCTGCCGTGACAGCGCTATCGGGATCAACGCGCCTGAGCTCATCCAGAAGATCGCCTGTCATCCCATGCGCAACTTTCGCTTCGAGGACCTCGCGAATTTCGGGGTCGGCCTCAGGACCGTCGAACAATCCATCGGTAAGCGACTGAATGTAGAGCCCTGACCCTCCAACGACAATCGCCTCCTTGCCCCGCGCATGAATGTCAGCTATGACCCTCCGCCCTTCGATGCCAAACTGTCCAGCCGAGAATGTCTCTGTTGGAAGTTTCTCATTAATGAAGTGATGTCTGACCGCCTCAAGTTGTTCTTGGGTGGGCTTAGCCGTTCCGATATCCAGATGCTTGTAGATTTGCCGGGAGTCGGCCGAAAGAATCTCGGCGTTGAGACGGAGAGCTAGCTCAATGGAAAGGCCGGTCTTGCCGGAAGCTGTTGGACCTAGGAGGACGAGGAGAGAAGGGAGGGAAGACGTCATGGACGGGGCCGGCAAAATTACGCGAGAGATGTACCGCGTTCTGTGTTCCTGGGGTATCTTGCCCCTTCAGGGCAAATGGTTGGTGGGGCTTTCCTTTGGTGAAGACTTCGTCTTCACCCTTGAGTATCCGGCCCTTTCAGGGCCGTTCTGTCATCTGTCTTCTGTCATCTCCACTACCGCGGTTCGCGTTTCGGACTGCCGACTACTGACTATCGACTCTCTTCTTCCGCGTTTCGATTTTCTACTTCCCCCGAAGGGGTCCCTTCGGGACGCGTTCCGCGCGCCTTCCCGCCGCCCTACTTCCATCCCATCTTTCCGATCAGCGGAACAAACTTGAAGCCGACGATCTCTTCGCGCCGGTACTGATCTCCGAGGCGCGTGCAGATGACGATGGTTTGCACATCAAGGTCACCGACAGGGATGACCAGCCGCGCGCCGTCTGCCAGTTGCTTCTGTAATGGCTCCGGGACATTCGGTGCCCCTGCGGTAACGATGATCCCGTCGAACGGAGAGAACTCGTTCCATCCCACGGTTCCATCACCGGTTTTCGTCGCAACCCGAT
>DAIPLH010000476.1:0-2283 GCA_036769325.1 Bacteroidota bacterium | reverse complement strand
CTCGCTGGACACAACGCTTGCGGTCGAGGAAGGCATTAACGAGATCGTCCACACCCTGTTTGAGGCGGTGGCCCTCGTTATTGTTGTGGTGTTCATCTTTCTCCAGAACTGGCGCGCGACACTGATTCCTCTCCTGACTGTTCCGGTGTCGCTGGTTGCCACGTTCATCGTGTTTCCCCTTCTTGGCTTCTCCATCAATACTCTTTCTCTCCTCGGCATGGTCCTGGCGATTGGTATCGTTGTGGACGATGCAATTGTCGTTGTCGAGGCGGTCATGCACCACATTGAGCATGGTCTTTCCCCCAGGGATGCAACGTTCAAGGCAATGGAGGAAGTCTCGGGGCCTGTCGTAGCGATTGCGCTTATCCTCGCTGCCGTGTTTGTTCCCGTGGCCTTTATGGGAGGGATTACAGGACTCTTATACCAGCAGTTTGCCATCACCATCGCAATCTCGGTGCTTTTCTCGGCATTCAACGCGCTGACCCTGAGCCCCGCGCTTGCGGCAATGCTCCTGAAACCAAAAGGAGGGAAGAAATCATTCCTCGAACCATTCTACAAATGGTTCAACAAGGTTTTTGACAAGTTCACCGGCGGGTATCTGAGCTTCACCAGTATCGTCATCAGGAAAATGGCGAGAAGTATGATTTTCATCGGGATCATCATCTTCCTTGTCGTCGTGCTGTTCCGGGTTGTTCCGACAGGGTTTGTGCCGGATGAGGACAACGGATACTTCCTCGTGAATGTGCAGTTACCCGATGCGAGTTCCCTGCAGCGGACCAATGAGGTCTGCAAGAAAATTGAATCGATTCTTAGTGAAACCCGGGGGATCGATAACTACACGACCATCGCAGGTTATAGTATCATTACCAATACCGTCGGTCCGAATATCGGCGGGTTCTTCGTCTCTCTGAAACCATGGGAAGAGAGAACTGAAATCACCGAGCGGTCGTTCGAGATGATTGTCGGTCTGAACAAACGTTTCGCGCAGGAGATTCCCGGGGCTATCGTCGTGGCTTTTGGTCCACCGGCAATTCCGGGTCTGGGGACGGGTGCGGGGTTCACCTTCATGCTTCAGGATCGGAGCGGGAACACACCGGCTGACCTTCAGGAGCAAACGGAACGCTTTGTTGCTGCTGCGAGGAAGAGACCTGAAATCGGGACAGTAAACTCCTTCTACCGTGCAGGTGTGCCGCAGGTCTTTGCAGATGTTGATCGGGACAAGGTCCTCAAGCAGGGGGTTGCAATAAACGACGTCAACGTGACCCTCGGATCACTCCTTGGCGCGAATTATATCAATGACTTCAACAGATTCGGCCGTGTATACAAAGTGTATCTGTCTGCCGAGGGCGATTATCGGAATGATGCATGGGATCTCGGCCAGTTTTTTGTCAAAAACAATCAGGGAGCGATGGTACCTCTCAGCGCGCTGATTGCGATGCGACCGGTGACAGGGCCGGAGTTCACCAACCGGTTCAATCTCTACCGGTCTGCCGAGATCAGCGGGACGCCTGCACCGGGGTTCAGTTCCGACCAGGCCCTGCAGGCACTCAAGGAGGTTGCCGGCGAAGTGCTCCCGCAAGGCTGGGCATATGAATGGGCGAACATGTCGTATCAGGAGGTAGCCGCGGCCGGACAGGGTGCCATCGTCTTCGCGTTCGCCCTCCTGTTCGTCTTCCTGATCCTTGCCGCACAATATGAAAGCTGGTCTCTCCCGATGTCTGTTGTGCTCGGTGTGCCGTTCGCCGTCTTCGGAGGAATGGCCGGCCTTGCGCTGTCGCGGCTGTTCAGCGACAGCTACCTCAACAATGTGTTTGCACAGATTGGTTTTGTGACCCTGATCGGATTGTCGGCCAAGAATGCAATTCTGATTGTCGAGTTTGCCAAGATGAAGAAAGAACAGGGAATGCCGGTGATGGAGGCAGCACTGGAAGCGGCAAAGCTGAGGCTCCGGCCAATCCTGATGACATCGTTCGCTTTCATCCTCGGTGTACTTCCCCTGGTCCGGGCGGCAGGTGCCGGCGCAGAGTCGCGCAAAGTGATGGGGATGGCTGTGTTCTCAGGACTGCTTGTGGCCACAGTGCTTGCGATCTACATGGTTCCAATGCTCTTCGTGATGGTGGAGAAGTATCTGGCCAAGGGAACCAAGCCTGAGACGGAGGCGCCCGGAGGGTCCGAGCCATGAAAGCACTCCTTTTTGTGATCACCGTTCTGGTTGCCGGGTGTTCTGTTGGACCTGATTACAGCCGACCCACGAACCCTCTTCCGGATTCCCTTTACTTCCAG
>DAIPLH010000113.1:6347-8095 GCA_036769325.1 Bacteroidota bacterium | reverse complement strand
GCCGGATGGAAAGACCAATCCATCCGGCTTTTCTCCTTTCAGTGGGTACACCTCGACTTTCTTGACT
Source organism: Bacteroidota bacterium (assembly GCA_036769325.1). Lineage (GTDB taxonomy): Bacteria > Bacteroidota > Ignavibacteria > UBA10030 > UBA6906 > DAIPLH01. Next base: position 8,028 of record DAIPLH010000113.1, on the reverse strand, counting down.
TTCCGGCCCTGATTTCGTTCATTTGGAACTAAAATCAGCCCTTTGAAACAACCCTGTGTGTGTAGATTTTATTGGACAGGGTATGCTTGCCATCCTCTTTCCTGAGTTTCCTATGTCAAAGTTCTCCGGCGTCGATTACTTCAATATTGATTCCCTCCTTTCCGAAGAGGAATCCCTTGTAAGAGATACGGTCCGGGAATTCGTGGACGACAATGTTATCCCCATTATTGAGAAGCATAACCGCGCAGGAACCTTTCCAACAGATCTGATTCCAAAAATGGCCGAACTTGGCCTTTTTGGATCCACTCTCCCGGCGGAATACGGCTGCGCCGGAATGAATAATGTCGCCTACGGCCTGGTCATGCAGGAGCTTGAGCGTGGGGACAGCGGAGTGCGGAGTTTTGCATCGGTACAGAGCGCCCTCGTCATGTATCCCCTCTTTGCCTTCGGGTCAAAGGAGCAGAAGGACAAATGGTTGCCTCCCCTTGCAAGGGGGGAGAAGATTGGCTGCTTCGGGCTAACCGAACCGGACTTCGGCTCCAATCCGGGAGGCATGATCACCCGGGCAGTTGCGGTGTCCGATGGATATGTCCTCAACGGGGCAAAGATGTGGATCACGAACGGCACGGTCGCCGATGTAGCTATCGTCTGGGCCAAGCTGGATGGTGTGGTTCACGGTTTTCTCGTCGAAAAGGGGATGAAGGGATTCTCGGCGCCGGAGATGAAAGGGAAGCACTCTTTGAGGGCCTCCGTGACCTCGGAGTTGATCTTTCAGGATGTCCATGTGCCGAAGGAAAATCTTCTTCCTGAGGGAAACGGCCTTCGCCTTCCGCTGAGTTGCCTGAGTCAGGCCCGTTATGGAATCGCGTGGGGTGCAGTCGGAGCGGCGATGGGATGCTACGAAACAGCATTGAACTACGCGAAGACAAGAATCCAGTTCGACAAACCGATTGCTTCGTTCCAGTTAACACAGGCGAAGCTGGTTCACATGCTTACGGAAATCACCAAAGCCCAATTGATTTCCCTGCAGCTGGGCCGGCTTAAGGATTCCGGGAAAGTGCGTTTTCAACAGATCTCTTTTGCCAAGCGGAACAATGTCTTCCACGCACTGGAAATCGCCCGTGAGGCAAGGTCAATCCTGGGCGCTAACGGGATACTGGACGAATACCCCGTGATGCGACACGCAGCAAACCTCGAGTCTGTTATCACCTATGAGGGAACGCACGAAATGCATACGTTGATTATCGGTGAGGATATCACCGGCATCGCTGCATTTGAATGACGAACAGCCACTAGCGCGGAAGCCTGTGCCCCGATCCCGAACCGTTCCTGAAGCACTTACGTTTGATGATGTTCTCCTCGTTCCTGCGAAATCTTCTGTTTTGCCGCGGGATACTGACCTCCGGACAAGACTGACCAGGTCCATCCGACTTAACATTCCCCTTTTGAGCGCAGCCATGGATACCGTGACGGAATCCGAAATGGCTATTGCGATGGCAAGGGAAGGCGGAATCGGTATTCTCCATAAGAACATGAGCATCGAACGGCAGGTTCAGGAGGTGGAGAGGGTGAAACGTTCCGAGAGCGGAATGATCCTCTCGCCGGTGACAGTTCTGCCTGGCCAGCGCATAGGCGAGGTGCTCGTTCTCCCGGCAGCGCCAAGTCGGCACGTTTCTCAGGA
>DAIPLH010000113.1:0-6337 GCA_036769325.1 Bacteroidota bacterium | reverse complement strand
GCGAGGTTCTCGTTCTGATGAACAAGGCAGGGATCTCGGGTATCCCGGTGGTCGACGAAGCAAACAAGCTCCTCGGCATCGTGACGAACCGGGATCTTCGCTTCAACCCCGACAGCAGTTTTCCGGTGTCGAGAATCATGACCAAAGAGAATCTGGTCACCGCTCCGGTTGGAACAACGCTGGAGAGAGCGGAGCGGATTCTCCAGAAACACAAGATCGAGAAGCTCCCTGTGGTCAACAAGGCGGGCGTTTTGAAGGGGCTGATCACTTTCAAGGATATACAGAAACGAAGAAAGCACCCGAATGCATGCAAGGATTCCCGCGGTCGCTTCCGCGTCGGGGCTGCGGTTGGAGTTACCGTCGACACACTCGACCGTGTAATCGCTCTGGTCGCGGCGGGCGTTGATGTCATTGTTGTTGACACCGCCCATGGTCATTCGCAGGGTGTGCTGAACATGGTGAAGGCGCTCCGGCGCAGGCTTCCAAACCTGGAAATGGTCGTAGGCAATGTGGGCACTGCAGAAGGAACGCGCGACCTGATCAGGGCCGGCGCAGACGCAGTAAAAGTAGGAATCGGTCCGGGTTCGATCTGCACAACAAGGGTTGTCGCCGGAGTGGGAGTTCCCCAGATTACGGCGATTCTCGAATGCGCGGCGGTCGCATCAAAGCTGAACATTCCAATCATTGCCGATGGTGGCATCAAGCAGACGGGCGATATTGCAAAAGCGCTGGCTGCGGGCGCGGACAGCGTCATGATCGGGAGCATGTTCGCGGGAGTTGACGAGAGTCCGGGTGAGAAGGTCCTCTATGAAGGGAGAAGCTACAAGCTTTACCGGGGTATGGGTTCGCTTGAAGCAATGAAGGCCGGGAGCAGGGATCGTTACTTCCAGGATACGGAAGACGATATCCAGAAGCTGGTCCCGGAAGGGATAGAGGGAAGGGTCCCGTTCAAAGGTCCGCTGGCTGAGACAATATACCAAATGACAGGTGGCTTACGATCCGCGATGGGTTACTGTGGAGCGGCAACGATAGACCTTCTGAAGAAAAAAGGACGGTTCGTCCGGATGACCGATTCGGGCCTTCGGGAGAGCCATCCTCACGACGTTTCGATTACCAAGGAAGCGCCGAACTACCATCTGTAATGGTTCGATGCTGACCACATCCCGGAGAATCGGCCGCCTGCGCGAGGAACTCCGCCGGCGGCGCCTCGATGGTCTGCTCGTTACCCATCTTCCGCATGTCCGTTACCTCACGAACTTCTCAGGGTCAAACGGACTCTGCCTCGTCCGTCCCCGTGAAGTTTTCTTCTTCACTGACTCACGCTATTCGCAGCAGGCGTCCCGGGAAGTAAAGGATGCTGTTTGTGAGATCACGGCATCCGACCTGGTTATCGCGGCAGCAAAGGCTCTTCCATCGGGGAAACCACTTCGTCTGGGGTTTGAGTCTGACTATCTCTCAGTCCATCAGCACGGTCTTCTGAAGAAGGTTGTACGAAACGGAGTCGCAGTTCCTGCCAGGGGAATCCTTGAATCACTGGTGGGTGTAAAGGAGCGGGGGGAGATTTCTGCTCTGCGAAAGGCTGTGTCGATTTCCTCAAGGGTCTTTGAAACGATTCTGGACAGCGTCCGTCCCGGGGTGCGTGAGTGCGAAATCGCAGCCGAGATCTCGTTTCAGCATAAGCGCTTAGGGGCCGGGGGCGATGCCTTTGAACCGATCGTTGCCGCGGGAAAGAGGAGTGCCATCCCCCATGCTCGCCCGTCGCAAAACCGACTCCGCAGAGGTGACATGGTCATCCTCGATTTCGGGTGTACGGTCAACGGATACCACTCCGATATGACCCGTACCGTTGTTATCGGAAAGCCGACACCACGTTTCCGTAAGCTCTACGACGCAGTACTTGAGGCGAGAGACAGAGCAGTGGACCATGTGCGTCCGGGTGTACGGACGAGCGTCCTGGATGGGATCGCGAGAAGATCTCTCGCAGGTCAAAAACTTGAGAAGTATTTCATTCACTCTCTGGGACATGGCGTCGGACTCTCGATTCATGAAAGACCGCGGATATCTTCATTGAGTACAGAACAACTTCAGGAAGGGAACACGGTGACGATCGAACCAGGAGTCTATGTGCCGGGGTTCGGCGGGATCCGGATAGAAGATATTGTGCTCGTTACGAAGCGCGGGTGCAGTGTTCTCTGCGATGTTCCAAGAAACCTGACCATCGTTTGAGGAGTATGTGAGAACAGAAATACGACAGGTGCTGGTTATTGCTTATTACTTCCCTCCGATGGGATTGAGCGGCGTCCAGCGCACACTGAAATTTGTAAAGTACTTCCCGGAGTATGGGTGGCAACCGACCGTTCTCACGGTCGATCCGTTCGGTTATCCCGAAACCGACGAATCACTTCTCGAAGACCTTCAGGGAAAAGAAATCTCAGTTGTCAGGACCATGGCGGCTGGTCCCGGCCGGATTTTCGGCGGCCGTGGCCCGGTCAAACTTCCTTCGGAAACCCGACGAAAGCTGATGAGCAGGGTCAGTGATACGTTCTTTATTCCCGACAACAAGATTGGCTGGAGAAAGAGAGCGGTTGACAAGGCGATGCAGTTGCACAGGTCTAAGCCGTTCGACCTGATCTTTGCGACCGCACCTCCGTTCACCGATTTTCTGATTGGCGTGGATATCAAAGCAAGGATCAGAAAACCGCTTGTTCTTGACTATCGTGATCCCTGGTTCGACTATCCGTTCAAATTCTATCCAACACCATTCCACAAACTGTACACGAAGAAACTTGAGCGGAAGGTCCTCAGGGCTTCCAGTCATATTCTCACAACGAACAGGCGGGTGAAGGAGCTCATCCTCAAGAGATATCCGTTCCTGACCTATCATGATGTGGATATTGTCCCCCAGGGTTTTGATCAGGATGATCTCGACAAGGTCATGAGTAACGGTTCAATCTTTCGCAGGAGCGATGGGGTCATGCGGCTGACCTATGCGGGAGTGTTTTGGGAGGATCGCAAACCGGATCAGTTTCTGCAGGCTCTTCATGATCTGTTCAAGGAGAGTCCGGAACTGAGAAAACACATTCAGGCCAGGTTTGTCGGAACATTCCGGGAACACAACAAGGAGCTGGTCGCGCGATTGGGTCTCACCGACCGCGTTGAGGTTCTTGACTATCTCCCTCATCATGAATGCATCCGGGAACTGGTTGCATCCGACGTTCTCTGGGTTATCGTCGGTGACACCGTCGGTTCACCCGGGAAGACCTATGAATACATCGGTGTTGGGAAGCCTATTCTGGGCCTGGTTCCTGATGGTTTCCTGAAGAGTGCCATCGTCGAGGCTGGCGGGAGGACGGTCCCGCCGGGCGATGTCGTGGCCATCAAGAATGCGATCCGGGAATTTTATGCCGAGTTCCAGCAGGGGACCCTTCGCACTCCTGATCCTGCAGTTGTCCGTAAATATGACCGGCGGACTCTGACAGGCTCGGTCGTCAAGATTTTTGAATCGCTCGTTGAGGAGTGAAAAAAGCGTGAAGGTTTTTGTCATTGGATCCGGTGGGAGAGAGCACGCTCTCGTTTGGAAGATCAGGCAGAGCCCGTCCGTTAATGAAGTGTACTGCGCACCGGGAAATCCGGGGATCGCGGGCGAGGCACAACTTGTTCCGCTACAGGCAGACAATCTTCCCGGTCTTGTCGGTTTCGCCAGAGACCACCGGATTGACCTGACGGTTGTGGGACCCGAGCAGCCGCTTGCGATGGGGATCGTGGACCTTTTCACGGAGAACAACCTGTGCATCTTTGGTCCAACCCGAAGGGCGTCGCAGCTCGAATGGAGCAAGTCCTTTGCCAAGGAGTTCATGGAGAGGCACTCCATTCCTACCGCCCGCTATCGGACCTTTCGAAAAAAGGATGGCGCTTCCCTGGACCTTCATTTGCGTCAGTCCGAATATCCCCTCGTTCTCAAGGCAGATGGACTGGCCGCGGGGAAGGGAGTACTTATCTGCGCGAGCCTTCAGGAAGCAAGGAAGGGAGTCAGCGATTTTTTCGAAAGCAATATTGTCGGCAGTGCAGGCGAGGTGCTTGTAGCCGAGGAGTTCATGCGCGGCCCGGAAGCGTCAATCTTTGCAATTACCGATGGAGAAGACTACGTTACTCTTGCCCCGGCTCAGGACTACAAGAGGGTTTTTGACAATGATGACGGGAAGAACACGGGCGGTATGGGAGCCTTTGCCCCGGCCCCGGTTGTTACTCAGGCCATGATGGAGGAAATCCGGCGAACCATTATCGAACCGACCCTCCAGGGAATGATGAAGGAGGGTACTCCGTACCGTGGCTGCCTATATGCAGGGTTGATGATTACGCCGGATGGTCCGAAAGTCGTTGAGTATAACTCGCGACTCGGTGATCCGGAAACCCAGGTGGTTCTCCCTCTCTTCTCGGGCGACTTTGCTCAGCTGCTCCTGGCATCTGCGACGTCGCAGATGTCAGAGTGGCGTGAGAAGCATTCGTTATCGTTGTCGGACGAATCTGCCGTCTGCGTGATCCTTGCCTCTGGAGGATACCCCGATCACTATGAGAAAGGAAAAGAGATCAGAGGTCTGGATTCGCTCGACGGACAAGAAGGCCTTGTCGTCTTTCATGCGGGAACCTCCACTGAGGGTGGCAAGACTGTGAGCTCAGGAGGAAGGGTCCTTGGTGTTGTTGCCTATGGACATGGAACCCTCATGAGTATGCGAAAGCGGGCTTACGATGGAGTCTCCCGGTTAGGCTTTGACGGAATGCATTTCAGGACAGATATTGGAAGGCCGAAAGCAGTTTCGGGCTCAAAGGTCCACGGTTGAACAATTGTTGTAGTGTCGCTTTTGATTCGAACGAACTCACCCCCTATCCTTGATCAAACCCGTCTCGAGACGAGGTCTCGGCCGGAGGCCGGACCAGTTCCCCCTCCCTTTCAAAGGGAGGGTCTACGACCCCGTAGGGGGGAACCGGAGTTTCAATAGCCGGGTCTACGACCTCGTAGAGGGGAGAGTTCTATGATCGAAACAAAAGAAACCAAGACGAGATACCACAAGACTTGTTTGAAATGAAAGCGAAACTCCATATTCTGGTCACCGGTGGGGCAGGGTTCATCGGGTCCCATCTTACAGACGCCCTTGTGGGCGACGGCCATTCGGTCACGGTCGTCGATAACCTTTCGACGGGTCGCAAGTCCAATCTGAATCCCGGGGTGGAGTTCCATTGTTGCGATATCAGCAAGCCGGACGACCTGGCTAACCTCCTCGGCTCGAAACGTTTTGATGTGGTGTATCACCATGCAGCTCAGATGAATGTCAGGCATTCTGTCGCCGATCCGGCTTTCGATGCATCGACCAATATCATTGGCCTTCTTCATCTTATGCAGCATTGTGTCAGCCACGGAGTAAAGAAAGTGATTTTTGCTTCCACGGGTGGTGCTGTCTACGGCGAGCAGGCAACAATTCCCACCACAGAGGACCAGGCGACAAATCCAATCTCCCCATATGGTGTTGCGAAGCTCAGCTCTGAGAAGTACTTGTTCTATTATTACTCGGTGTTCGGTATTCACGTCACAATCCTCCGCTATGCGAATGTCTATGGTCCCCGGCAAAGCTTTGCCGGGGAGGCAGGTGTGGTGGCTGTGTTCGGAAATACGCTCCTGCGCGGGGGCGTTCCGTTGATCAATGGTGATGGCAGGCAAACGCGGGACTTCGTCTACGTCGGAGATGTTGTCCGTGCGAATCTTCTTGCCTTACCGGGGGAGGGATTTGAAACGTTCAATGTCGGAACAGGCATAGAAACTGACATTAACGCCCTGTTCGAACGGATTCGCATTGCCATCGGTTCGAATACGCGCGCAGGTCACGCCCCCCGTCCTCAGGGAGAGCAACAACGGAGCGTCCTGGATTGCAAAAAAATTGAGCGGGCTCTGGGGTGGCGACCACTGGTTTCCCTTGAAGAGGGCATTGAGCGAACCGTCCAATGGCTCGGCCAGGAATTGGAAGCGAATGCGACAACCTGACCTGGATCTTCCGAAACTCTTTGCGGGAGATCGGATCACGATTGCACGCGCGATCTCCAGTGTTGAGAATGAAGCACCAGGCTCTCAGGAGCTGCTGCGGAAGATTTTTGCACGGACGGGAAAAAGCCATCGGATTGGCATCACTGGACCCCCTGGTGCAGGGAAGAGTACAATCACTAACCGCCTGGCAAAGCTCTATCGCACGAGAGGCCTGCGGGTAGGAATCATTGCCGTCGACCCCACAAGCCCTTTTACCGGCGGCGCCCTTCTCGGCGATCGTGTTCGGATGACCGACGTGGAGAT
>DAIPLH010000475.1:0-2285 GCA_036769325.1 Bacteroidota bacterium | reverse complement strand
CGTGAGCGGGCGAGACATCTGCCATTTGTTGTCCGGCTGATAGTGCTCGCCTGCCTCATTGTTGGGTTTGCAAGGCCACAGACTGCATCCACCGGTGAGAACGTCTATACCGAGGGAATCGATATTGCCCTCGTCCTCGATATCTCGGGAAGCATGCTTGCCGAAGACCTGAAACCAAACCGGATAGAAGCTGCAAAACAGGTTGCCGCGGAATTCGTTGACGGTCGGGGGAATGACAGGGTCGGACTCGTTGTCTTCGCCGGCCAGAGCTTCACGCAATGCCCTCTCACGCTTGACCACCGCGTTGTCAAGGATCTCCTGGAGGAGATCGAATCAGGGATGGTCGAAGACGGAACCGCAATTGGCCTGGCGATCGCGCAGGGTGTCAACCGGTTGAAGGAAGGGAAAGCGGAAAGCAAGGTGATGATCCTGCTGACGGATGGGGTAAACAACCGCGGGGAAATTGACCCGATTACCGCCACGCAGATCGCAAGCTCATTCGGCATCCGCATCTATGTGATCGGCGTTGGCACGATTGGCGAGGCGCCCTACCCGTTCCAGACTCCCTTTGGTGTCCGGTACCAGAACGTTCCGGTTGATGTCGATGAAAAAACACTTCGCCAGGTTGCAGCGATGACCGGCGGAGAGTATTTCCGCGCAACGAACAACAGAAAGCTGAGGGACATTTATGCGGAAATCGACAAGCTGGAGAAAACCAGGATCGAAGTAAGGGCCTATCGTTCCTATACAGAGCTCTTCTATGGGTGGGTCGGTGCAGGCCTGCTCGGGGTTCTTGTTGAGCTGGTCCTCTCGCAGGTTGTTTTGAGAAAGGTCCCGTGAGATGATCCGTTTCGCTCATGGGGAGTATCTGAACCTCCTTTTCCTCCTGCCCATCCTTGTTGCTTTTTTCTGGGTAGTTATGCGGGTGCGGAAGAAGTTGCTCGAAAGGTTTATCCGTCGGGCATTGGTTGCACGACTTGCGGGGTCCGCGAGCCTCGCGAAGACGGTCCTCAAATTCGCGTTCATTCTGCTTGCTGTTGGCTGCATCGTTCTTGCCCTGGCCAACCCGCAAATTGGCACACGCCTCGAGGAAGTCAAGCAGGAAGGAGTCGACCTCTTTATTGCCCTTGACGTTTCCACGAGCATGAAAGCGGAAGACCTGAAGCCAAACAGGCTCGAAAAGGCGAGACTGGCGATTCGGAAGCTTGTCGAACGCCTGAGGGGAGACCGGATTGGCCTGGTCGTATTCGCAGGGGAGGCGTATACACAGTGTCCGCTGACGACAGACTACGGTGCGGTCTATTTGTTTCTCGACGTCATCGACTCCGATGCCGTGCCTGTCCCGGGTACATCGATTGGATCAGCAATCCGTCGGGCGATGACATCCTTCGACTTTGAGGAACCCACTTCAAAAGTCATCGTGGTCATGACGGACGGCGAGAATACCGAGGGGGATGTATTCGAGGTCGCAAAGCAAGCGGCAGCGAAAGGAGTCCGGATCTATGCGATCGGGATGGGATCTCCGGCGGGATCTCCAATCCCCGTGTACAATGCTGCAGGGAGGCAAGTCGATTTCAAGCGCGACCGGTCGGGCAGCGTGGTTGTGACCAGGCTTGATGAGGTTTCTTTGCAGAAGATTGCCGAGGCTGCCTCGGGAAAATATTTTCGCGCGTCGAACACCCAGGATGAGTTGAATGACATCTATGATGACATCAACGCCCTTGAGAAGAAAGAATTTGGAACGACCCAGTTCACCGATTATGAAGACCGATTCCAGATGTTTGTAGGCGCTGCATTGCTCCTCCTCCTCATGGAAATGATCTTCTCCGAAAAGAGATTGAAATGGCTGGAACGATGGAACCTGCTGAGAAGAGAGGAGGGGGCAACCCGATGAGAATGCTGATCACCGCCACGATGATTGTTACTGTCGCAACAGGAACACTGTATGGCCAGTCGACACGCTCGCTGATCAACGAAGGAAACGATCTCTATGAGGAGAACAAGTACGACGAGGCCGAAATCAATTACCGCAAAGCATTGAACGAAGATCAGACCTCGGTCGCGGGTACGTTCAACCTGGGCAATGCACTGAACAAACAGGGGAAATTCGACCAATCCGCCAGCGAATTTGAGGCGGCAGCAATGAAGGCAGAGGAAAAGGATACCCGGGCTGCCGCGCACTACAACAGAGGGAACTCGTTCCTTGAGGCGACTCAGTACGACAGGGCTATTGCATCATATGTTGAATCACTCAAGCTTGACCCATCGGATATGGATGCAAAGTA
>DAIPLH010000112.1:5920-8098 GCA_036769325.1 Bacteroidota bacterium | reverse complement strand
GGACTTCGTCCCTTCTCACAGAGAAATGTCCGTGAGCTTGGAGAGTATCTCTGGTCAATCGAAAACAAGAGAGTGAGTGGGGCAAGAGTCATGAGTTCGTTCTGTCATGACCAGGGGGATGAATTCGTTCATACCTTGTTCACACTTCGCAAGACAGTTCAGGACCAGAACACCTACTCCGTTTCGAAAGATGGTCGTCAAGTCGCGCCACCCAAGTATCGAGAGCTGGCCGACGTCAATCTTGTTCGGTTGGACTATCATATCAACAAGAAGACAGGTGACATCACACTCGACTCTAAAAAGATTCGGACTATTAGAGTTAGAGACAATCCACCAGAGTTGATCAAACGATGAATCTCACAAACGGTCTAACCAACGGTGAGACTGCTGTCGAAATCGCCCCCGGCCATTCGACTATTTTCAGAGAGCCAATCCCGGCGATCACCACCGAAAGGAGAATCTCATATGCCCAGCACAATCCGTCTTCATCGTGTCCTTCAGTCTACACCCGAGAGAGTCTATCGGGCATTCATCGATCCTGAGGCGATGGTCAAATGGTTGCCTCCAAACGGATTCACCGGCAAGGTTCACCACATGGACGCACGCGCTGGTGGCTCTTACAAGATGTCGTTCAAAAATTTCACAACCGGGAGTAGCCACTCATTTGGCGGGGAGTATCTCGAGTTGGTACCGAATGAACGGATACGCCACACAGACAAGTTCGATGATCCGAATCTGCCCGGGACGATGGTCGTGACCATCACCTTTTCGAAGGTCTCCTGTGGGACTGAGCTCAACATCACGCAGGAAGGGGTCCCCGATGTCATTCCCGCCGAGTCTTGCTATCTTGGTTGGCAGGAATCCCTTACCCTTCTGGCGAAACTTGTCGAAGCGGAGATCCCGGATGCACCATGAGGCCTCACAAGCTGAGGGGGGAGACCTTCCTTGTCAGACCATGAACCGAGGAGATTGACGAGATGACGATTGCCGAAACGTTGCTGCCTGAGTTCAATCAGGAGATGGCCGCGACCCGCCGTGTCATCGAACGGGTACCGGATGGCGACCCGAAGTGGAAGCCACACCCGAAATCATTTTCGATAGCACACCTCGCCCAGTTGCTCGCCTGGCTGCCGGGATGGATTGGTCAAACGCTTACCAGCACAGAACTGGATCTCGCATCGGGCGGCGGCTACACCGATGAGAACACGAAAGATCTGCTCAGGCTGTTTGATGAAAACGTGCGAACGTCGCGCGAAGCGATTGCGGCTGCGAAAGACTCTGATCATGACGTTCCCTGGTCGCTGAAGATGAGAGGAAGCGCGTTATTTACTCTTCCGCGCGGAGCGGTCGTCCGGCAACACATCAGTCATCTCAGCCATCACCGCGGTCAGATGACTGTATACCTGCGGATGCTCAGCGTACCCGTCCACTCGATCTACGGACCAACCGCAGATGAGTCCTGGCAGGCATAGGGGCTCTCACAGCCGTCAGGAGCGGCGGGACCCATGAGGATCGAATCATGGAAGTAAAGATAGAACAAGGATTCCTGGTGCTGGCCGACATTTCCGGCTACACCTCGTTCATGGCGAAGGGCGAACGCGGGCACGCCGAGCCGGTTGCGCGCGATTTTCTTGAACTCGTGAGTTCGCGACTTTCTCCCCTCCTGACGTTGCTGGAAGTCGAAGGGGATGCACTTTTTGTCTACGCTCCCTCCTCCAGGATAGAGCGCGGAGAAACATTGCTCGAGTTGATCGAATCAACGTACGTTGCTTTCCGTGACAGGATGGGCGCCGTCCGGCGCCACACCAACTGCGGTTGCATTGCCTGCAACTCCATCGAATCCCTCGATCTCAAGTTCTTCGTCCACTTCGGTGAATACGTTCCCCAACGGATAGCCGGCGTCTTCAAGCTCGTCGGATCCGAGGTCAACCTCCTTCACCGGCTTGTCAAGAACCATGTGACTGAGAAAACCGGGTGGAAGGCGTATGCGATGCTCACGGATGCCTCCCTCGCCAGGTTGAACATCCCTCCGGAGAGTTTCCACCAGTCGATCGAAACCTACGAGCATCTCGGAGATGTCGTCACCCACAACCTCGATCTCCACCACCGTCACCGTGAACTGGCGGAGGCAAGACGCGTTGTGATCTCAACAGCAGAGGCAGACGTGGTCAGAGAACG
>DAIPLH010000112.1:4725-5910 GCA_036769325.1 Bacteroidota bacterium | reverse complement strand
CCGCCGCCGGTTCTCTGGGAGTGGCTGAATGATTCGCATAAGCGGAGTTTGTGGATTGAAGGCACCACCTGGACCGCACGCTCCCTTCCATCGGGGCGGACTGGTCCGGGCGCGAGCAATCACTGCGCCCACGGGAAGGGAGCGTTGATCGAACAGATTGTTGACTGGCACCCCTTCGACTACTATTCAACAGAAGTGAAGAACGGGCCGATAACCATCAGGGATACTCTGGTGCTCAGTCCGACACCAAACGGAACTCATCTTTCACATCGAATCATCATGGACATGCCGATCCCGCGTTTCGCAATCCGTCCCCTGGCGCGACTGATAGCGAAACGTGTTATGAAACTTGATGAATGCATGGATAAAATCGAACAGTTGTTGAATACCTAAGGCGGGTGGTAGCAGCGAAACAATTCCAGCGTTGTTGCAGCCAGCGAAACTTCACAATTGAATTGCACTACACTGAACAGCCTTAGGTGGCCCGCCAGAAGTATGTGAGTCTATGATTTCAGAAGCGAACATATTGCCAGCGAGGCGTAACAGCATAGCAGAGATCCTTAAGAGGCACTGGCTTCCGCTCGTATTGGCACTAACGGTCCTGACCCGCATCCCTTTCCTGTGGACAGGCTATGGAGCCGATTACGACGCGTGGCTTGTCGCTAAGTCAGGGTTGACACTCTGGAACACTGGCATCTATCACGAATCTCGTTTGCCCGGGTATCCTCTCCACGAAATCGTTTCTGCTCCGCTTGTCGGCCTGGGAGGCTCGGTATTATCAAACAGCGCCACACTGGTCATAACGCTGATTGCCATTCTTGTGTGGAGCAAGATCGTCCAAAAGGTTGGGACCCATCATAAGTTACTGGTGGTGGCTTTTGCCTTTGCACCAGTGGTCTGGCAGCACTCAGCCGTGACTCTTGATTATATGTGGTCAATGCTGTTTGTCCTGGTGGCAGTTTACGCGCTTCTTGACTCACGAGTCCTGCTCTCGGGAGTTGCTCTGGGCCTTGCCGCGGGGTTCCGACCATCAAACTTCATCATTATCATCCCGCTTGCATGCCTAACATATTTGCAATCCAGGAGACCGAGGCAATTAGCGATCCTTTTGCTCTCGGCGGCTACCGTCTCAGCGATCTCCTTCACTCCTCTCATCTACAAGTTTGGTATGCCTGGCTGGGTTAT
>DAIPLH010000112.1:0-4715 GCA_036769325.1 Bacteroidota bacterium | reverse complement strand
CCCAGGCAAAGATGAGTGATGTTACTGATCCAACAATGTCGATGCGGGTGATTTCCTTCACATACCGCTTGATCTATTTTGTAGGTCCGATTTCAATGGTGGTTGCTGTCTATTCCCTTTGGAGAGGGAGAGGTAGTTTGAAGGGTGCGATGCAATCCCGTGAGCCGATCCTTGTGACGTCTATCGTTGGCACCATTGTCGTCTTGTTGCTCTTCCTTTGGTTGCCTCTGGAGCGAGCGTATTTGCTGCCAGCGTTTCCTTTCTTGCTGCTCATTCTGGACAAAGTATCATCGACTCGGACATTTGCGATTTTCACAATGTGTCTCATTATGTCCGCTCTTGTAAATTTTGACGTTATTGACGCCAATACCCGACGAACGTTCCACCCTAATATTCATCCGGGAATGGTGATTGAAGAGCTCGCAAACAGAAAATCAATTGCTCCATTAGACCGCAAATGATCGAACATTTGCTGACGCAGGCGGGAGGTAACGGCATCAAGGATGTTGCTTCCGGGTAACTCTCTCTGCCTCTGTCAAGGCATCCTTCCTCATCGGTCAAGCCAAGACGAAGGACACTACCGACGCCTTGACCTCTTTGAAAGTATTTGCAAATATCGCTACACTGAACACTACGTGATTTCCTGAATTCACCGGCCGTGGGCCTGGCAAAGAGGCCAGATTTCCTTTCGACTATTGGGGCGAGCAATGATGACATGGTTATCTTTTTCCGAAAGCAACTGTATCCTCCGGATCACAGTTTCGAGTCCTCTGTTGTGGTTTTTTATTTTGATCTTCAGTCCTTCCATCTCCTATTCTCAAGCGGATCTTAGAATCCCGGAGCGGCCAGACGATCCATACGTGGCCCCGACAACGATCGCTCGAGAGACGAGCCCCGCATTCAGCAGTTCTTCGAGGGGTTTCTTTTTCACGCAGGTAAATGTGGACAGCAATGGTCAGAACATCGTCGGCGATGCCGCCAATGAACCATCGATAGCGGTCGACCCCACCAACCCACTGAAAATTATCATTGGGTGGAGACAGTTCGACACCATCTCAAGCAATTTCCGGCAGGCAGGGAATGGCTATACGACCGACGGCGGACTGACCTGGCAGTATCACGATGTGATCCAACGAGGATTATTCCGATCGGATCCGGTCCTTGCATCTGATTCATACGGTGTAACCTACTATAACAGTCTGACCTCCAGTGGTGGGAATTTTTCCTGCCAGGTGTTCAAGTCATACAACGGCGGCATGACCTGGGATGGAGGAGTCAATGCCCAGGGAGGCGACAAGCAGTGGATGGTGATTGACAAGACCGGAGGGCTGAGTGACGGACATTCATACGCTTTCTGGACATCATTCTATACCGCTTGTCCTCCGGGGTTCTTCACACGGTCGACAAACTACGGAGCAAGCTTCGAATCGTGCGGGACTATTCCCGGCGATCCGTATTGGGGAACTCTGGCCGTAGGCCCGGAGGGAGACCTCTATGTCGGCGGAGCCTCAGATTTCGGATTTCAGGTGGTGCGCTCAACGAATGCGCAGGACTCAGCCCAGACTGTTTCCTGGAATTCATCCGTTCCTGTGAATCTTGATGGGTACATTTCCACCGGAGGTCCCAATTCGGGTGGACTTCTTGGCCAGACATGGGTTGCCGTTGACCGCTCCATCGGTCCGACACGGGGGAATGTGTACCTCCTCTGTTCTGTGGATCGGATTTCCACCAGTGATCCGCTCGATGTGATGTTTGCGAGAAGCACCGACGAAGGCGCTACCTGGAGCAGTCCGATCCGAGTGAACGATGATCCGGGAACCAGCGCGTACCAGTGGTTCGGTACGATGTCCGTTGCCCCGGATGGTCGGATCGACGTCATCTGGCTCGATACCCGCGACAATCCGGGAACAAATCTTTCATCTTTGTACTACTCCTCTTCGACCGACGCCGGAGTGACGTGGGCGACCAACCAGCGTCTCTCATCGGAGTTTAATCCGCAGCTTGGATATCCCCAGCAGGACAAAATGGGCGACTACTACCATATGGAGTCGGACCTTGAGGGCGCGCACCTCGCGTGGGCTGGGACGTTCAATGGTGAACAGGACGTGTACTACGGAAGAATTCTGGCTGAAGGATTCATTCCCGCCGCTCCGGTCCTTGCTTCTCCTCCGGATGGAGCGCTCAGTGAACCCCTCTCTGTTTCTCTCCTCTGGAATCCGGCAGTCGGAGCAAGCAGTTACCATGTCCAGGTCGATACGACCGGCGATTTCACAAACTCAATTGTCGACGACTCAACGATTACGACGATCTTCCGGAATGTTGATGGCCTGACCACGTCCACGACATACTACTGGCGGGTGAGTGCGAAAGGTAGCGGAGGCGCCGGGGACTGGTCCGGGACATGGAATTTCACGACCAGCCTTAATCCGCCCGCGCCACCAGCGCTCGTCTCTCCGGTGGACGGAGCAACCATCAATCCACCAACCGTGATGTGTGTGTGGAGCGATACGGCGATGAATGCGACCTACCGTCTGCAGGTAGCAGGCGATGCTGACTTCCTGGAGCCGGTGCTTGATGTCACGGGAATCACCACGACCTCGTGGGAAGTGAGCGGATTGGATCCTCAAACGACGTACTACTGGAGAGTGCATACTCTGAATGCCGGGGGAACCAGTATCTGGTCGGACGTGTGGGACTTCACGACGACGGTTTTCAGTCCGGCTGCTCCGGATCTCTTCTCTCCCCTCGATGGTGCCGTCCTGAGTACGACATCAATCCTGTTTCGCTGGTATGCTGTACCGGGTGCTGCGATGTATCGGTTTCAGCTTGCGACGGACGACTCGTTCGTTGGGATCGTTGATGATGATTCCACGCTGACCGGAATTCTAAAGCTGGAAACAAACCTGACGCCTGGGGTCTATTACTGGCGGGTCAACGCATCGAACGAGGGCGGGACGAGCCCGTGGTCTGACATCTGGAGCGTCACATTGACGACCACTGATGTAGCGGGGCAGCCCGAACTTCCCACGGAGTATGCTCTCTCACAGAATCA
Source organism: Bacteroidota bacterium (assembly GCA_036769325.1). Lineage (GTDB taxonomy): Bacteria > Bacteroidota > Ignavibacteria > UBA10030 > UBA6906 > DAIPLH01. Next base: position 1,663 of record DAIPLH010000112.1, on the reverse strand, counting down.
CCCGAACCCGTTCAACCCGTCGACGACCATTGAATACGCCCTGCCGCGGAATTCATTTGTCAGGCTCGATTTGTTCGACCTCCTTGGTCAACACATACAGGTTCTGACCAATGATTCAAAACAGGCAGGATATCATACCGTGCGGTTTAATGCAGCAGGGCTTCCAAGCGGCATGTACTTTTATAGAATTGAGGCCCGGCCAACCGACGGGACACAGGATGTGTTTGTGGAGGCGAAGAAGCTTCTGTTGGTGAAATAGGGTTCTGAACCTCAGGGCGGAATGGCAATGACGACGCTCGACCTGCTCTACGTGGCGTTGTTCGCGGTCGCCTTCCCGCTGGGGGATTACCTTGTCTTTTGGCCGGGGCATTTCATCGCCAGTCACAAACCGATCCGGCTCGGGCCCGGACGCGGCTCTGGAAACAGGCGGAGCGAGAGAACTAAGGGCTTCACTAAGCAGTCTAAACATTCTTAGGTGTGACAACGACGAAAGAAGAAAAAGATTGGAAGCTCAAGCTTCGCTACGGAAAACTGAGTACTCCCTACAAACACTTTAGCGTCTTAGCTGATGGGCTCGTCGGCGAGCTGGAGGATGGCTTTGAGTGTAGGCCTGGTCGCGCGTGGATGGCAATGAAGACTTGGGCCACGAATGCCGATGAGTCTGCTGATATGGCAAGAGTAATTGGTCAGCAAATTGGATTTACAGTTGACGGCAAAATTCTGATCTACGATACCGAGCCCGAACAGCCGCCAAGTGAAAAGCCTTATGGTTATGGTATTCTCTTAAGGCCGTACGATGAAAAGGTCTAACAAACGTGCGGTTTTTTGTCTCGCCCCTTCAGGGCGAGGTGATATTGGTAGGCGTGCAGAGGACTTCGTCCTCTGCTGGTGGTATCTGACCCCTTCGGGGTTGTGACGCTACGGGCCCTGAAGGGGCCGGATACTCAAGGGCGGAGACGAAGTCTCCCCTAACGAAATGCAGTTAACTCAGTTGCCCTGTAGGGGCAAGATAACTCGTCCGACTATCAGACGACGCCAATGGTTACGGTGCACCAAATAACTCCGGTTCTTCACGTGCCGAACCTTCAACAAGCACTGGGCTTGTTGTGCGATGTGCTCACTTTCGAGCTCAAATACCGTGAGCCTGATTACGCATACCTGGAGCTCGGACACGCGGGTCTCAGAGTATTGGAAGCGCCGACTCGCGTCACAACGCCTGATGGTGAGGCCTGGATGATAGTGTACGTCGATGTCACAGATGTTGATGCGCTCTACGAACGGCTGCGTCCCAGACTCAAACAGCTCCCAACCGAAATGGTAGAGGAGCCTCAGGACAAACCGTGGCGCCAACGCGAATTCATGGTTCGCTTGCCAGATGGGGACTGGATCGCTTTTGGCCAAGCGGTCAAGCAGAAGTGAGGGAATTTCGGAGGCTGAACTTATGTGTGCGCGGACGCGGGTCGCACGGGTGCTCAAGGATTGAAGGCTAAGATGAGGAGTGGATCGTGAGTAGCAGCATGGAAGATGAGTTGATTGCTGTCGCGCACGACTGGGACCGGGCGATGGTCGGGAACGACGCGGACGTCATCGGGCTGTACATGGCCGACGACTGGGTTATCATTGGTTCCGATGGCCGGGTTGGCGACAAGGCGACCTTTCTGGG
>DAIPLH010000474.1:0-2287 GCA_036769325.1 Bacteroidota bacterium | reverse complement strand
CGGGACGAACGAGCTTGGTCCAGAAGTCTATGGCCAGTGTGTCAGCAGTATTGTTGGTGAACGTTACGTTGTAGGGAAACGTGGCGCCTTGTGGAGGAACGGTCTGATAAACTGAGTCGATGGTGACAGCCACTAAAGCCTGTGCTTCCACATATCCCGAATACACATAGACGGAGCCGTCTACATACAGTGGACTGCCGGAGCCTGTCGCACCCACAACAATATCGGTAGCCGAGACGTCGACGGAGAAACCATAATTCTGGCCTTCAACACCGTCACTGGCATACAGTTCAACGACCTGGTTCCATGAGGAGCCCTCCCGTTTGAAGATGTACGCTGTGCCGGAGTTCGTTACAAGTCCATCTCCGCCATCCGCGCCAATCACTGCATAGTCTCCAAGGAGACTTACCGATATTCCAAAGTGATCATTGAAGGACCGATCCGCGGCAACCAGCTTTGCTTGTTCAATCCAGGTCGACCCATTTCTCTTAAACACATAGGCAGCACCCGAGTTGGGTTGTTCAGTATCTGCAAATGGAGCTCCGACAAGGACATACTCTCCGGAAAGCGAGACCGACGAGCCGAACCGATCCAGGGGTGCTGTGTCGTTGCCTGTCAGTATCACAACCTGATTCCAGGTTGTACCCGTGCGCTGAAACATGTATGCTGCACCTGCGAGGCTCCCGGCTTCGTTGTCCAGATGCGCTCCCACAACTGCAAAATCCTGATCCAAAGAAACAGAGTTTCCAAATTCGTCACTCACGTCATTGCCATCAAGCAGTGCGTCCTCTTGGACCCAACCACTGCCTGTGGTCGTGTAAACGATCGCAGCCCCTGAATTGCTGCCATTGGCATTCTCCTCATACATTGAGCCAATAAGAGCGGAATTGCCATCTATGGATACAGAGCTGCCAAAGAAACTGATATCCCCCATTACACGCGAAATCTCTTCCCAGGTGGTACCATCGTACTCATAGGAGTAGAATGAGCCTCGGTTAAAGCGATCACCACTCCCAACGAGCGCGGTATTCCCCAGGAGAGCGACTGCGGCTCCGAAACGATCATAGCTCCCTGGTCCCCCCCCAAAAACGGTCTGTGAGAGCGTCCACTCAACACCACTCCTCTGAAAAAAATAAGCTGAATTCGAGTTTTCTCCCTGAACTGAACCAATCAGCAATCGGTCTGTCTCAATCGAAACTGCGTGGCCAAATCCCCTTTCGATTCCGGGGATTTTTGTCTCGGTTATCTGGGAGAATGACAAAGTTGAGGTAACGAGGGAGAGTAAAACGAGAGTAAGGAGTGGTTTCATAGTTCACCTCTTCCTTCTTGAACTTTGTATGACTGAGATTATTACAGCATTAGATCCCAACGCAGCAACACCAGTTTCTTTGGTCTCAGCGCATTGCTTTTGCAATGGCGTAGTCGCTGGAGCGCAAGGCTGATTGTCCACACTTCTCACCAGCATCTCCATCACTGGCGATGAGTTCCATGTCGGTGGTTTGCGCTGTTAGGGGTGACAGGCAACAGAGAGATAGGAGAGCAGTTGCCGATGAGATTACCATGATTCGCAGGTTCATTGTGTAATCCTCCTTGTCCAAAGGACAGGAATTAGGTATGGAAATCCGCGTAACCTATTTGGTAAAGCGCATCGGAAGGTTCATTTGGCCGCACCGAGGAGAATTGTGAGGCGCAGTCTTGCACTAATAAGATAGCATTCATAAGGAAGGTTTCAAAGGACTACAAGATGACCTCATAGGCTTCGCACAAGACAGTTGCAGCGGGTCAACGAGAGGATTGACGCAGGTCATAACTCTCGGGCAAACGATGTGACTCGGGAAGGAAATGCGAAATCGGCAGCATTTTTGGTGGGATGATGGGTCCCGGTTCTCTGTTTGTGGGACGGTTCCATGAGCAAGGGATTGCTCGGTTATAACACCATTAAACTCATGAATCAATCAAGAAAGGCATGCCGGCCTCAAAAATCGAAGGATTCGCGTTCTCCTTGTGTTTTGTCCGAACAGGAGGGAGCCCTGCAGGGCCCGCTCATCGAGTTTTCCGACCATGCATTCGAAATTGAGTTTTTCAGCCGTAATTCCTCCCGACTGCTTTCCCCTGTTGATGCTACCGGAAGGCCACAATCACCTGATAAACATCATCTTCTTTGTCAAGACGCTTTTTCCAGACTGGAGTCGGTAGATATAGAGCCCCGAGGCAACGGTCTGACCAAGGTTATTTGTGCCATGCCATGTGACCGACTGCTCGCCGGCCTTCTGGAAGCCATCAACCA
>DAIPLH010000111.1:0-8147 GCA_036769325.1 Bacteroidota bacterium | reverse complement strand
CTCAGGGTTAGACTTGAAGAAACCCCTGTGCCGCTGTCTGGTGGTGACAATAACACAGGTGGAACTGTTGGTGGATTGATCACTGTTCCACCCGAGGTAGTGTGAAGGATCGACCCAAGCTCTCCAGCCGTCCAGCCCCTGCTCGGATCAATGAAAAAGACAGAGAACAAGTCGTTCGTCGTTCCACTTATCTGAGCGGTCCAGGTTGTCCCTCCATTGGTGGTGTGAAGAATCGTGCCCCTCTCTCCAACCGCCCAGCCTCTACTCGGACCAGTGAAAAAGACAGACTCCAACCGGCGGGTCGTTCTGCTTGTCTGTGAAGTCCAGATTGTCCCGCCGTTGGTGGTGCGAAGAATGGCCCCGCCCTGTCCCACCGCCCAACCTGTAGACGGGTCAGGGAAAAAGACGGAGTACAAGTCATTATTTGATCCACTTGTCTGAATGGTCCAGCTTGTCCCGCCATCTGTGGTGTGAAGAATGGTGCCCCTTTCTCCGGCCGCCCAGCCTGAACTCGAATCGGCAAAAAAGACGGGGTACAAGTCATCCGTCGTTCCGCTTGTCTGAGAGGTCCAGCTTGCCCCCCCATTGATGGTGTGAAGAATGGTGCCCCTTTCTCCGACCGCCCAGCCTCTGCTCGTATCGGTGAAAAAAACGGTGTACAAGTCATCATTCGTTCCACTTGTCTGAGCGGGCCAGGTTGTCCCGCCATTGGTCGTCTGAAGAATGATGCCGCTCAGCCCAACAGCCCAGCCTCTATTCGAATCAGTGAAAAAGACAGTGAAGAGATCGTTCGTTGTTCCGCTTGTCTGAGCGGGCCAGCTTGCCCCGCCATCCGTGGTGTGAAGAATAGTGCCATCCTCTCCAACCGCCCAGCCTCTACTCGAATCAGCAAAAAAGGTGGAAGCCAACCAGCGCCTCTTTCCAATTGCTCGAGGAACCCAGGTTGTTCCTCCGTCAGTGGTGCTAAGAAGGGCCCCGCTCTGTCCAACCGCCCATCCCACACTCGAATCAAGGAAAAAAACGGAGGACAACTGGACCGGCCCTACGCCGATCTGAGCTGTCCAACTTGTTCCTCCATCGGTGGTGTGAAGAATGGTGCCAGTCTGTCCAACCGCCCATCCCGTGCTCGAATCGGTGAAGAAGACTGAGTACAAATCGTTCGTCGTTCCACTAGGCTGAGGTGTCCAGTTTGTCCCGCCGTTAGTGGTGTGAAGAATAGTGCCGGAGTCTCCAACTGCCCATCCTGTATTCGGGTCAGCGAGAAAAACGGAGAACAATTGGTTTATCGTTCCACTTGTCTGAAAAGCCCAGTTTGTCCCGCCATCGGTGGTGTGAAGAATAGTACCAGAGTCTCCAACCGCCCAACCTGCATTCGGATCAATGAAAAAGACGGAGTGCAAAGAGTTCGTCGTTCCGCTTGTCTCAGGTGTCCAGTTTGTCCCGCCGTCAGTGGTGTGAAGAATGGTACCAGAGTCTCCAACTGCCAGGCCTGTACTCTGATCGGTGAAAATGACAGACCGCAATGTGTCCGTCGTTCCGCCTGACTGACCTGCCCAGCTTGTCCCGCCATCAGTGGTGTGAAGAATAGTACCAGAGTCTCCAACCGCCCAACCTGCATTCGGATCAATGAAAAAGACGGAGTGCAAAGAGTTCATCGTTCCGCTCGTTTGACTTATCCAGGTAAGGCCCCCATCTGTTGTTTTCAGTATAGTGCCCGCGTCTCCAACGGCAACAATCGTATCCTGGTTGAAGACATGAACACTCCCAAGAGTATTCCCCTGCGGCAGTGGGTTTTGCCAGTACCATCCTTGAGCAAACAGAGTGAGGGGAACAAAGAGCAGGACAGAACTGATCAAGATCCGTTTCATGGCGTACCTCACCTTGGAGTCTAAAGAGAAAATCGGTGTGCTCTTGGAAACGGGCCGGTGTCTGGAAGGCTAGTGTGGAGTCGCAGGCAGAGCCCGTTTCGTTCTAACAGTGGAACGTGGAAAGTAAGACTGGGGGCAGAGAACTCTTGGAAATTAAGCGAACAGGACGGCCAAAGTCAACGGGGAGGAGATCAATTCACCATTCACGATTGACCATTGACGATTAGAAGAGTTGTCAATTGTGAATTGACAATCGTGAATTGGTCTTTTCGTGCGCCTGAAGAGAGTCCTTGTCCGCCGGAACGGAGTGGAGGCGGAGAACCCCTAACTTCCATTCCGACCGAAGTTAGCTGAAACCGGATCTCCCATGCAGCTAACTTCGTCGTCGGAATGACCTGTCCGCCATCTATGTGGCGGAGAATCCCGCCGTCTTCGGCGGGACCTGATGGATGGAGATAGAGGGCTGAGTGAACTCCGAACATCGAACAAGGAACGCTGAACGAGGAAGTGTGGAGGGTGGGTCGTGCGCCTGAAGGGAGTCGAACCCCTAACCCTCAGCTTCGTAGGCTGATGCTCTATCCAGTTGAGCTACAGGCGCGATGAAATCGCCCTGTTTTGGGCAATCCCGGCTTTTGTTGAGGTGTAACCGACTGCTTTTCGAAGTGATCTTGTTAGCAGTTCTGTTAGCACCTTGACCCTTGCTAACGACATGACCCCCGCACTTCAATCACGGCACTTCCGATGCCTTGCAGTCGTGCGAGGGTCAGTCCTTGAAAAAGTCTGTTTGCGGAAGTTTTTGATTGGTCAACTGCACTTCCAAGATACGAAGGTCAGTTTTTGAAGGCAAGGATTTTGGTCCTCAATTCATCGAGGATTTGCCGTTTTGGGGTTGTCCTCTTCCCGAAATACCGCCAACTCTTGTAACCTATTTGCAGCTTTCATTCCTGTATATTGAACTCATATACATAATCGTACCCAACAGCCATCCCAATGAGCGCTCCAATCCCACCACCAAACAGCGATCCGATGAACGCCAAGTCTCCCGGATCACCCAGATCGCCCTCCGAAGCTGAGCCAACTGCGTAACCAGCTGCGGAGCCAACACCTATTCCAGCCCCAAGTCCGACAAGAGTGCTGATTGCGTGATTTGTAAAGACAACCTTTTTGATGCTGGAAGTTGGTTCAATATACATTAGACCAGCGTCTGTCATGAAGACTGTTGAATCCTGGGAAACCGCGATATCCCTACCACTTACCTCCTTTTCGTCTTTGAACACAACTGTACAGGCAGCACCTATTGCTTCTTCATTGAAAGCAGAAGATGATGACTCATCTGCGGTGTATACTATGTTTGATGAACTGCATCCAATGCAGCATGCACAGAGAACAAGGAGGATATACATAAATGGCTCCAGTAAGTTGTGGAATGATTCTACCCTGAACGGCATACTATCACTTCCTCAATCCCAGATCGACCTTTGTTTTCAACTCCATCAGGAGCGTTCCTGAATGTTTCTCGTGGATTCTGCTTTCCTCGTTGGGCTAGCTCTTCGACCTTCGAAAGCCGGGCCTCAATCTCTGCCACCTCATTCATTTTTGTGAAATGAACTCAGCGATTCCCTGACCCTTTCGGTAACCAAGGATAGCATGTCTTCGGGTGTGATTTCGTTGTATGTTTTCCCCAAGAGTATCACTAACATCCCTTGTGAAACCAGTGTGACTGGCTAATTGTGTGCTGCAAAGATGAGAATCCGCAGGGCTACCTCCCCAATTGTGCTATGCAGACCTTCCGGTGACCGTTAAAATTGTGCAAGCGCCGTGGGGAGACACTTGAAGAGCTTGCCTCTTCGAGGCTACGTTGAAGGAAATCTACAACTGGAACTATTCTGGGAGAGAATGAACAACACATTTCGGAGGTTTGTTCCTATTGATCAAAGGCCTAAGGGAATCATAAATGGATCCCTCAATGCATCGGGTGCAATAACAGTCTTCAACCCAGCCCAAATAAAGGTTCTTTGGATTCAAGTTCTCATCTCTGCAATATGCATGCAACCAGTCTTCGATTATTCTTGAACTGCGGGTTGCAAGATACGAAAGTGAGACAGGGAAGGCAAGATCGCATCTATTATCAATGTCTCCGGCTTGACACTGGCTTTGGTTAACGCTACTTTGGCGGAACAGCTTTTCTGAGCAGATCATTCTTCTCCGATCTTTTCAAATCTGATCCCATGTAGTCGATCAGGTCGCCAGGAAGGCATTGCTGAATGGGGGGTCAGACTATGAAACGCAATTCGGGACACCAATCTGTCACTACAATCACCCTTCTTCTCTGTACCTTTCTCCTCAATCCCAACTCACTCAGCGCCCGGGAGATGGGCGGTACGGGTTGGACTACACAATCGAGTGGTACAAGCCTGAGCTTTCGCTGGATCTATTTTATCGATTCTGAAAGAGGGTGGGCTGTCGGTGGATCAGGAATTATTCTCAACACAACGAATGGAGGAACCGATTGGAACCCTCAGGCAAGTGGAACCTCCAATCTCCTTTACGGTGTGTATTTCATCAATCCAAATATCGGGTGGGCTTCGGGAGTGATGGGGACAATATTGCATACAACGAACGGCGGCACGACATGGTCCCTGCAGCCTGGCCCGACCGGCGAGACTCTTAATGGAGTCCGCTTTGTCGATCCTAATATCGGATGGGCCGTTGGTCGCAGGGGGACGATTCTGAACACGACAAACGGCGGAACAACATGGCTTGCTCAAACAAGCCGAACCGCGCGGGAACTTGTCAGCATCTCTTTTATAGACTCCAACACGGGTTGGGTTGTTGGCGATTCAGGTGTTGTCCTTCACACAACCAATGGCGGCGCTACATGGATACACCAATCAAGCGGAACTACAGAGTGGATCGAGGGCGTTTCTTTTACTGACGCTCAAACCGGCTGGGGTGTTGGGACTGTAGGGACAATTCTCCACACAACGAATGCCGGGTCCACATGGACAACACAACAGAGCGGAGTGATTGCCTCTCTGCTTTCCGTTTGCTTCACGGATTCCCATAATGGCTGGGCTGTCGGCGCGGATTTTGATTCCGGAACGGGATACATTCTTCACACGTCGAACAGCGGAGCAACATGGCTCAGCCAGACACATGATGGCGAGGCATCCCTCGGTTCGGTCCATTTTGTTGATTCCCGGACTGGCTGGGTGGCAGGAGGCAATGGCTCTATACTGCACACGACCGATGGTGGCACTGGTATTGAGCCACCAACCGAGCCGCTCCTCATATCTCCCGATAACGGATCCATTATATCCGCGAGTCCGGTCCTCAGTTGGGACTCATCTCCCACTGCTGATTGGCACACACTGCAGGTTTCATCGACTCCCTTTTTTACAACCAATCACCTCAATGAAACAGATATTAACGGGAGATCATACCAGGTCAGCAATCTTCAAGCGGACTCCCCCTACTACTGGCGGGTGAGTGTGACTGATCAGATGGGGACGAGTGGTTGGTCGGACGTATGGAGCTTCACCCCAGTGGAGGTCCCTTGTGGCGTTGTAAGTTCGTTTAACGCGAAATGCAATGCCGCTGGAACAGCTCAGGCCATTGTTCGCTTGCCGAACTCCACCGAATACGCCGGAGTTTCCTTTCAGATCCAGATCGACGAAGTCTCTTATCCGGTCGTCTTGATGACAAACGGCACGCATACGATCGGTCGCCTGCAGATGCCAATGGCAGGTTTTGGACAACACACTGTTCTGCTTGCTAATCCTGCTGATTGCTTCGGGCCTATCACGATCGACTGTCAGATTCAGACACCGTCCGATCCTGAATGGGACATTTTGTGGAATGAATTCGCTGCGGTTGCAGGGGGGACCTCCGAATCAGACCGAGGGCAATTGAAACTCACCGGGGCTTTTCCAAATCCCTTCAACCCATTCGTTACTCTACGCTATTACCTGAATCAGCCAGGCAATCTTACGATGAAGATTTATGATGTATCTGGCGAGCTTGTAAGAACAACCCTCAGAGAACAACAACTCGCAGGCTACCATGAAACACTTTGGGATGGCAGAAATGAAAGCGGAATGGCTATGGCAAGCGGGGTTTATATCGCCCGGATTGAGTCGGAGAACATGTTTGACATGAGGAAGATTGTCCTCATGAAATAGTTGATCATATCATCCCCTCCTCCAGTCATCCCCCGGCATCACTCGCCGCATGAACTGATCAAACAGCGGAACGGTGAACGCAGTGTCGCCATGACCTGGACTCCAGATCATACCTTTCGAGATGAGTTGACTTCTTACAGGAGCGAGCGACGTAACTTCCCGTCCTAACTCAATTGCAATATCGCCGGAGCGATGAGGGCCGGGTCCAATGGCGGCCATTGCCCTCAGGTACTTCCTTTCGGAGTTTGTCACACGATCAAGCCGGACCCGGAAAAAACTCGCGTCAAGAGCCGCAACGGCTATATCCGTGGCGCTTCTGACGTCTTGCAAGGTAATTGGCGAATCAGTTGCTACGTCCCACGTGTGCTTGCCCCATTCCTGCAGAAAATACGGATATCCATGAGTTTCTCTGAAGATTTGTATGAGTGCGTCCTCTTCGATCCGGACGTTTTCATTCTCTGCAGGTCTTGCAATTGCAATCCTCGAGGCCTCCTCGGTGAGAGCACCAATTTCCGGGAAATCAAACAGTCTCTCTGCGTAGGATTTCGCATTCCCTGTGCGTCCCAGGAGGTTTGGCAGTCCGGCACCTACCACAACGACAGGTAATTGACGCTGCGCCATGCGATGGAGAGCAGTAATCAGAGCGGCGAGCTGTTTCTCTTCGACGTATTGCAACTCGTCGATGAAGAGCGCCAATGCAGTGTCAGCTCCCCGCGCGGCTTCTCCGATGACTTCCATCAGACTTTGCAAGTCGAGCTCAAGGTCTCCGTTGTCGGCCAATCCAGGCTCGGGCTCAAAATCAAAACCAATTTCAATGTCCTTGTATCTGACCTTGAGGGCATTTGCAAATCCGGCAAGACCTCTCATCGCACGTTCGGCAAGGTCCTTTGCCTTCTTGTTCCTGGAAAGGCGCAGGAGGGCCCTTCGCAACTCAGGAGCGATCAGTCCTGGAAGTGACCGACCCTCGGGTGCTTCGATGCGGATAGTGTGGATCCCACTCCCTTCTGCAGCGTCCCGCATTCGGTCCAGGAGAACAGTCTTGCCAACACCACGGAGGCCGACCATCAGAACGCTCTTTGCGTTCCGGCCATCCCTGATCCTTGCAAGGGCTATCCGGACTTTCTCAAGAAGCTCGTCACGGCCTGCAAGCTCCGGTGGCGGAGAACCAGCACCAGGTGAATAAGGGTTTTTAACCGGGTCCATAGTAAGGCGAATCTATATGGAGTTTAGGGAATTTATGAAACAGACAAAAGAACCGTAATTATGCATTATTTAGCAATATTACCCTGTGAACATAATATGGCTAACTCGGATATAAGAAACTGCAAAACACTGATAAAAGCAAGCAGACGAGGGGGCTGGGAAAAAGCAAATAGAGCGACTCTGGAGATTCGCCCAACAAGTCATCCTTAGTCGAGCCGACCTATTTTGTAAAGCGAGACTTCTGTCTCGCCTGTTAAAACTGGCCTACCTCGGATAAGCGACTCAGGAGAGTCGCTCTACAAAGGCAACACAAAATCCCACGTGATTTGAAGAGCGAGACTCACGTCGCTCACAGGTTCTATCCAAACGCTTTTGCCACTCTCACCCGCAAGGTAGACAACCTCTCCACGGGCTCATTGCTATAAACAAACCTCACAAACCTATCCCCGTTCTTTTCTCCCCAGTGTTTCATCGGGGTAGCCGCGATCTTACCCCTCTCCAATAATAATCTTGATGCGGTTGACGAATCCAACCCCAACTTTCCAACGTCGATCAGCAACGACCAGCCACCCATCGGAACGACGAATGGGTAGTCTTTGATTTCACTCAGAACAGTATTTCTTCTTCGCTCCCATTCGAGCACGCAGTCTCTCAAATCCGATTCGGGAGAAAGGAGTGCTGCTCTCGCGCCTTCCTGCGCGATCCCGGTGGTTGTGACCACATTGTAGATATGCGCCCTGGCAATGTCCGCCATGACTGCCAAAGGTCCTGCAACCCATCCGATGCGCCAGCCGATCATCCGGTATTCCTTGGAGACAGAGCCAACGATGACTGTGCGGGACGAAAGTTCGTCGAGTGATGCGGGATGAAAATACGGGAAACCGTCGAACAGAAT
>DAIPLH010000473.1:1489-2303 GCA_036769325.1 Bacteroidota bacterium | reverse complement strand
AGAGTGTGAGAGCCTGGCCTTCCAGAATTGGCTTTCCGTACGAAATATTGTTCCAGTTCCTGATATCGGCTGCCCGACAGTCATACCATTCTGCGATGTGACCGAGAGTGTTTCCCTTCTTCACAGTGTATACGACTTTCGTCTTGTTCGTTGGAGGAGGCGATTTTACCACAGGAGGCCGTTCACTCTTCCGTGCTTTTGCCTTCCCTGATGGGGCTTCCGCGATGGCAGCTGCATGCTTGACTGACCCTCCCGGTACCGGTATCCGAAGCTCCTTCCCAACAGTCAACGCACGCGCATTCTTGATGCCATTACTTGATTGCAGAAGGGAAACGGAGACTGAATACTTCGCCGCTATTCCACCCAATGTCTCTCCCCTCTTCACCTTGTGAACAACAAAGTTTCTTTTCTGCTCTTCGGGGATCGCCTTATACCGGTCAGCGAAGCCTGACGACGCGCCAAGAGGAACCCGGAGACGGTACCCTGGTGTGTTCGTCGGTGTTGCCCAGCGGACGAGCTCTGGATTTAACTCCTGCAGAACATCAAGATTCGTCCCGGCGCATTGAGCCAGCACATCGAGATCGACGCAATCATCAACATTCACAAATTCATAGATCAGCTCATCGGCCGATTCCACATGGCCGAAGCCAAACGCGGCAGGGTCAAGACAGATCAGGGTTACCGCGATATACTGCGGAACATAGTTCCGGGTTTCGCGCGGGAGATGCTTTCGAAGTGTCCAGAAATCATTCGACCCGCTCTTTCTGATCGCCCGGTATATGCGACCGGCGCCGGAGTTGTAGGCAGCAAGTGC
>DAIPLH010000473.1:0-1479 GCA_036769325.1 Bacteroidota bacterium | reverse complement strand
CCTCGTACAGGTCCCGCAAATGACGCGCGGCTGCTCGCGTCGCCTTCTCGAAATCCCGTCGTTCATCCAGCCAGTAGTTCGCTTTCAGTCCGTAGAGATTGCCTGTCCCGCGCATGAACTGCCAGAGTCCGACAGCACGGGCCCATGAACGCGCGGTAGGATTCAGTCCGCTCTCAACCATTGAGAGATAGATGATCTCCTGCGGAACGCCCTCCTCCTGCATCACCCTCTTCATCATCGGGAAGTATTTGCCGGAACGGTAGAGCCATCGTTCCATATGTTCCCGACCCTTTCCTGTGTAGAACGCAAGGTTCTGCTCTACAAGGGAATTCACAATCAGTGGAACGGTACTGCTTCCGAGCAGGCTCGGGGGAACCGAAAAGGAAACCGTGTCCTGCTGTTCCGAGACCTGATTCAGCTTCTCCCGTAGCGCAAAGATGGACGCGTCGGGGCTGAGGCTGTCGATGTGCGCAATGTAATTCTCATAATCCTCGATGACCGCCGTGCTGAGGTCGTTGAAATCCCGATTGTCTTCAATTCCTGGAAGATAGCTCAGCTGGTTGAGGATGCCGATGGCTTCTTCAAACTGAATAGCGCATCGAACAGAGTCGCCGGATGCCTGCGCGACTGTCGCCGACACATGGTGCACGCGGGCCTGCTCGAGCATCATCCCGATTGCAGAATCTGAGGGAGCGATCACTCCCTCTTCAATGCTTTCGGAGTAAGGAGGGAATTCTAAAGGAGGGTCAGAAGTGGAAGTCGAGTCAGCGGCTGCAGAAGGAGAAACCTGGCCCGTCTCCTGCTGTGAACTGCATCCTGCGAGAAAAAGCAGGCACCATACTGCCAGAAACAAGCCATTTTTCATACATCCCACCCCTGTTATTCCACATGTTATCGCGGACATGTAGTCACAAGATACGCCCGGCAAAGCCAAGAAGCAAGCCGCCTCCTTGATATGTGCCTCAGAGGGGGATATTTCCGTGTTTTTTTCTGGGTGTGCTATCCACTTTGTTTCGAAGCATTCTCAGAGCACGGACCAAACGCGGTCTCGTCTCATTCGGTTCGATCACGGCATCGATATAGCCTCTGCTCGCGGCAAGAAACGGGTTTGCAAACTTTTCGCGGTACTCAAGTTCCTTTTCGCGGAGCAGTGCTTCCCTGTCAGCAGCGCTGTCAAGTTCGCGCTTGAAGATAATCTCTGCGGCTCCCTTCGGGCCCATCACGGCGATCTCCGCAGTTGGCCATGCAAAGTTGAAGTCTCCACGCACATGTTTCGAGTTCATGACGTCATACGCACCGCCATATGCCTTGCGGGTAATGACCGTGACCTTCGGAACAGTTGCTTCGCAGAAAGCATAAAGCAGCTTCGCACCATTGGTGATGATTCCTCTCCATTCCTGGTCGGTTCCCGGAAGGAAACCCGGGACATCGACGAAGACGACGAGAGGAATGTTGAAAGCATCGCAGAAGCGAACAAAC
>DAIPLH010000110.1:1919-8246 GCA_036769325.1 Bacteroidota bacterium | reverse complement strand
ACATCGCCGAAGTATGCTACGGTTACCGTGGCCTCAAGGCTATCTGTCGCCAATCCGGTAAGCTCGAACACAGAACCCGGCACCCCTGAATAGGGGGGAGCGAACCAAATGTAGACCTGATTGGTGTCGGGAGCACCGTCAATCGCATAGCGGTAGGTGCCAGCAGCCCCGCCGGCAAAGGAAATTATTGTCTTTCCGTAGACCGCCGGGTCATCGCGGGTTTCAAGGGTCGTCACATTCATTGCTTGATCGTAGGTTGCTTCAATCGATGAGTATGTCCAGGAAGTCTGTGTCAGACCGGCCGTAAGGAAGTCCACAGACTCTTCGTACGATGTGTTTCCCGGATCTTCCGTCATCGTCATCTCTTCTTCGCAACTGGCAAAGGCAAGCGGGATGAGCAATAGAAGGAATGGTCTCATCCGGGAAAAACTCCTCAAGATTGGAGAAGTGGGAGGAATCGAAGCAGAATATCCTTGAATTTCCCTGGAAGGCTGCGATCCAAAGTCGTTGTTCACGATTGGACCGGAACGTCTGCGTATGCCTCGATGGGCGGACATGAGCAGACAAGGTTACGGTCTCCATAGGCATTGTTCACCCGGGCAACAACAGGCCAGAACTTATATTCCCGGGTCCATCGTGCAGGGAACGCCGCTTTTTCGCGTGAATAAGGATGCGTCCACACATTAGACACGACCGCCGTAGCGGTATGGGGAGAGTTCTTCAGGACGTTATCGCGCTTATCGGCAGTCCCGGCTTCAATCTCGCGGATTTCCTGCCTGATGGAGATCATGGCATCGCAGAAACGGTCAAGCTCATCCTTCGACTCGCTTTCCGTCGGCTCGATCATGAGGGTCCCGGCAACGGGAAAGGAGACCGTCGGCGCATGGAAGCCATAGTCGATCAGGCGCTTGGCGACATCCTCAGCCTCAATGCCGGCAGAGTGTTTGAACGAGCGCAGGTCGACGATGAACTCATGAGCAACCCGGTTATTGATCCCTTTGAAAAGGATTGGGTAATGCTCTTCGAGCCGCCTTGCCATGTAGTTCGCGTTCAGGATTGCAATCTGGGTGGCCTTTCTAAGGCCACTTTCCCCCATCATTGCGATGTAGGCCCACGAGATTGGCAGAATGCCCGGACTCCCCCACGGTGCTGCTGAGACCGGACCGAATGACCGTTCGCCTCCGGTGTCGATAAGCGGGTGCGACGGGAGGAAGGGCGCCAGGTGTCTCGCCACGCAGATTGGACCCATTCCTGGTCCGCCGCCGCCGTGCGGGATACAGAATGTTTTGTGAAGATTGAGATGACAGACGTCCGCCCCGAGCTCGGCAGGACGGCAAAGTCCGACCTGGGCATTCATATTTGCGCCGTCCATGTAAACCTGTCCGCCGTTCTCGTGAACGATCGCGCAGATGGTTTTGATTGATTCTTCAAAAACCCCGTGTGTCGATGGGTACGTCACCATCAGTGCAGCCAGGCGATCACGGTGTTCCACCGCTTTCGCCTCGAGATCGGCGACGACGACATTCCCCAATTCATCACAGCGCACAACGACCACATGCATTCCGGCCATCACTGCACTTGCCGGATTGGTTCCATGCGCGGAAGAAGGAATCAGACAAATGTCTCTGTCCGGACTTCCCGCCGACTGATGGTATGCGTGGATGGCCATGAGGCCGGCGTATTCTCCCTGTGCTCCGGAATTGGGCTGGAGAGAGACTGCCTCGAATCCCGTAATGTCGGCGAGCCATGACTCGAGCTGTTTGAACAACTCCCGATAACCCTCTGTCTGTCCCGGTGGAGCAAATGGGTGTAGTGCGCTGAAGGCTTTCCACGTGACAGGAACCATTTCTGCGGTCGCGTTCAGTTTCATTGTACACGATCCGAGGGAGATCATGCTCGTGGTCAGCGAGAGGTCACGCGACTCAAGTTTCTTCATGTAACGAAGCATTTCCGTTTCGGAATGATGCTTGCTGAAAACCGGATGCGTCATGTAAAGCGATTTCCGGCCCATTGCCCCCGTATATCCTTCCGGAATACCCCCCTGCTGTTCGCCGTTCTGCGTGCTTTCGCCTCCTGAAAACAACGCGAGGAGGGCACCGATTTCTGTCTCGTCGGTCACTTCGTCAAGCGAAACTCCGATCGTTCCATCCTCATAATTCCTGAGGTTGATCTGTTGCTCGGCGGCTTTCGTTAAGAGTGTTTCCGATGCAAGCTTCGCGGGCCTGATACGTAGAGTGTCGAAGTACTCTTCGTGAACAAGCTCATGCCCGAGTTTTTCGATTCCCTTTGCAAGAAACTTTGTAAGCCTGTGAATCCGGACTGCAATATTTCTGATGCCATCAGGCCCATGGTAAACAGCGTACATTGAGGCTATGACAGCCAGCAGGACCTGGGCCGTGCAGATATTCGATGTTGCTTTCTCACGTTTGATGTGCTGCTCACGCGTCTGGAGCGCCATGCGGAGCGCCTGATTTCCTTCTGCATCGATTGATACGCCGATGATTCTTCCAGGCATATGTCGCTTGAACTCCTCCCGGGTTGCGAAGAAAGCCGCATGAGGACCCCCGAATCCCATCGGGACGCCAAAACGCTGTGTACTGCCGACCGCCACATCAGCGCCGAATTCTCCCGGGGGCACGAGAAGCGCAAGGCTCAGCAGGTCGGCTGCAACTGCCACTAGGGCTCCCGCTGCATGGGCTCTTTCACAGAAGGGTGTGTAATCGTCTACAAGGCCATCGGTGGTGGGATACTGGAGAAGAGCCCCGAAAGTACTCTGTCCGAATTCAAACGTTCGATAATCCCCTACAACAACACTGATTCCGAGGGGAGTTGCCCGTGTTCTTACGACTCCGATTGTTTGCGGATGGCATTGATCAGAAACAAAGAAGGTTCCGCCTTTCGGCTCTCCCTTGATGGCAAAAAACATATGCATTGATTCGGCCGCGGCAGTCGACTCATCGAGCAGTGAAGCATTGGCACACGGGAGGGCAGTCAGATCGATAACCATGGTTTGGAAGTTCAGCAGGGCCTCGAGTCTGCCTTGCGCAATCTCCGACTGGTACGGCGTGTACTGGGTATACCAACCCGGGTTCTCGAGGATGTTTCGCTGGATAACCTGCGGCGTCACCGTGTCATGGTAACCCATTCCGAGGAGAGACCGGTAGACCTTGTTTTTTGATGCGATCAGTTGGAGATCGGCCAGTGTGTCGTACTCGCTTCTTGACTGTCCGGTCTGCAGTGGTGTTGTTGAGCGGAGACTCTGCGGTATCACGTGATCAATGAACGAATCGAGGGAGGATTCGCCCAGATACCGAAGCATGTTCTCAATCTCGATATCGTTCGGGCCGATATGGCGGTCAACAAACCTGTCGGTTCTTGAAAAAGTAGTGGGCATTCAGTCAGACTCCGTATTCATCAGTCTCCGGCGCGAAGTAACCGGAAGGGTGGTAAGGAGATGGAGGAAATTGTTGAAATTCCCGCGGTCAAACGCCACGAGGTCTCAAAGCAGTTGAAAAGTACCGAAAAGTGTGGAGGTTTTCAAGGATGCCTGGCGGTGGAAAAATCTACCACTAAGACACGAAGGCACGAAATTATTTTTCTTCAATCCCCTTTGTGTCTTTGTGCCTTAGTGGTAAAAATCAAAACAACGTCAATTGATCAGAGCCGGCGTTCCGAAAGTGTTTGACTGAGAGAGGTTTCCATTTGGTGTCCAACCTGTACCTCGCTCGATTGACAACGAACAGATCGTGGATGGTTGTTCCAATGGCTCCCTCGCCAACCATTCTTTTTCCGAACCGGGATTCGCTGAGTGCGCCCTCGCGGGTGCTTTGGATTCGATTGATGATCTTTGCCGCCCGGTCAGGAAGGTTCCTCGGGAGCCACTCAAGAAAGAGCTGCTTCACAGCGCCGGGAAGCCGGACAAGAATGTACCCGGCATTTGATGCCCCATGTGCTGCAGCTGCCTTCAGGATGGATGGGATTTCTTCATCGGTGAGCCCGGGGATGACCGGAGCAATCATGACGCCGACCGGAATGCCAGCTGACACCAGACTCGAAATGGCCTTGAGCTTGTTTTCGGGTGATGAAGTCCGTGGCTCCATGACGCGTGCAAGTTCCGGATCCAGGGTTGTGATTGAAATGTAGACATGAATAACATCCAACGCCGCCATTTCCCGGAGGATATCAATATCGCGGACAACCAATGCGTTCTTGGTAATGATGCCTGCAGGATTCCGATACTGAAGACAAACCTCGAGACATTTCCGCGTCAGTTCCAGCTTCCGTTCGATTGGCTGGTAACAATCAGTGTTTCCGGAAAACGTGACGTTCTCCGGAACCCAGTTCTTCTTCTGAAAGGCTTCCGCAAGAAGGGACGGAGCCTCCATCTTCACGATGATCTTGGATTCGAAATCAAGTCCGGCAGAGAACCCGAGGTACTCATGTGTGGGCCGTGCATAGCAATAAATGCACCCATGCTCGCAGCCGCGGTACGGATTGACGCTGTACGTAAAGTGAACGTCAGGGCTATCGTTTTTTGAAAGAATTGTACGCGAGGTATCGCGCAGGAATTCGGTTGGAACAGATGGGCGTTCTTCTCCGTCATAAAGGTCTACCTCCAACGGTTCGTAGGAACGGGTCTCAAACCTGTTGGGAGGATTGAGTGTACTCGCGCGGCCTTTCAAGAGTAGTCCATGGACAGAAGTCAGATGTCAGTAGTCTCGAAATCTCAGAATCCCATGAATCCATACTATCAAACTGTCTCCTCCAAATCAAGATCCGGACTTCCTCACTTGAATTAACTGCATCCCTTTTGTATGGTGGGGGGAGGAGAAGAGCTAGCAAAGAGCAACCCTCTGCGATTCTCGGCGCTCTCTGCGTCTCTGCGTTGAAACACTATGATTGAAACAGCTTGGAACTCGCAGGTAAAAGAAGTCGCAGAGACGCGGAGTACGCAGAGAATACGCAGAGGGTTATTAGTGAAACGCATCTGGTTCGGCCGTTCGCCGGTCCGACGTTATTGTTCAACTGGGTCCACCGGGGGCGGGGAACGCGAATCGCGGAAGATCAGTCCGGTAGGAGTTCCATTAACGCGCTCTGAAGTTGAGAGATTGGAGAAGTTGGAACAATTCTGACCGAATTTGAGCCTCCAAATCAAGAATCCCTTCCCAACACATTGAGGATCTCATGAGGAACCTGATACTCCTTGCTGCGGTCTTGAGCATCTCTTGTACAGTCCGTGGCCAATGGACCATTCAAAGCCCAATTCCGACCTACAGGGATATCCAGGACCATCACTTTGTGGACCAGAGCTACGGGTGGTTTGTGGCTGACGATGGAACCATCTTTCGGTCTACGGACGGTGGTTTGCAGTGGGCTGGTCAGACCTCCGGAACAACCGAATCACTCCTTTCGATCTTCATGGTGAATTCGAATGTTGGCTGGATTTGTGGTGGGAGCGGTACGATCTTAAGTACGACTAACAGTGGGGGATTGTGGTCGCCTGAGGCAAGCGGGACAACGAGTCACTTGCATGGGATCTTTTTTGTCGAAGAGAATATGGGTTGGGCTGTGGGAGACCGCGGAACAATAGTTCATACAACAGATTCGGGACAATCCTGGGTCTTACAGGCAAGTGGAACTACGGAGCGGATCTACTCGATTCTGTTTATTGATGGTGCGCTTGGGTGGGCGGTAGGAACGGACGGGGTCGTGCTTCATTCGGCGGATGGCGGGGAAACCTGGTCACCTCAGGTGTCAGGAACGATCGGGCAGATTACCGGAATTTCTTTTGTGAATGCCACCACTGGATGGGCCTCAGTCAATAACGGCGTGGTTCTACACACCACTGATGCGGGGGTTACGTGGCTAACCCAGTCACCTGGTTTGACTGGTGCGCTCCTGGCCTTGGATTTCCTCGATGAAAACAATGGGTGGGCCGCAGGAACCGGTGGTGACATCATCAACACCACTAACGGAGGCTTGAGTTGGGCGCTACAATCGAGCCCCACAAACTTCATTTGGACTTCCATCGACTTTTGGACCGGAGGAATGGGGTGGGTGGTTGGGGCATGTGGTTCGATTGCCCGAACAGTTGATTTTGGAGCCACATGGGAGTTTGTAACGAACGGAACGTGTCGAAACCTCAGCGAGGTCTTCTTTCACGACACCAATACCGGATGGGCAATTGGCAGGTTTGGGACAATTCTGATCAGTACCGATGGAGGGGAGCGTTGGGCTCTCCAATTTGAATCATTCGGCGGTAGTCTGAATTCAATGACCTTCGTCGACGAACACACTGGTTGGGTGGCTGGCGATTTTGGCGAGATT
>DAIPLH010000110.1:0-1909 GCA_036769325.1 Bacteroidota bacterium | reverse complement strand
GGATGGGGGATCAACCTGGGTGACGCAAACTTCAGGAACTTCCGAACATCTTACAGGCATCAGTTTTAACAGTCCCACAGAGGGATGGGCCGTTGGCACCTTCGGCACGATCCTACGAACAACCAATGGTGGATCCGCGTGGACTTTGCAATCGAGCGGAACAAACCTCACGTTGTATTCCGTCGAATCAATCAATCCGCAATCTGCCTGGGCAGTGGGTCAAGTGGGGACACTTCTTCGTACGACGGATGGTGGATCAACATGGACGCCCGAGGCAAGCGGGACAAGTGATTGGCTCTTCTCAATCGACTTCGTCGATTCCGAAAAGGGATGGGTTGTGGGTTCGACTGGCACCATTCTTCATACCGGGGACGGAGGGGAATCGTGGCAAATGCAGTCAAGTGGAACATCACTTCAGTTGAACGACGTATTTTTCATTGACGACTTCAACGGTTGGGTAGCAGGATTAGTCGGTACCCTGCTTCACACTACTGATGGTGGGTCAAGCTGGCTTGCGGAACCAAGCGGTACAACGCATTTCCTTTACGGTGTACATTTTGCGGATCATCTCACCGGTTGGCTTGTTGGTGATCTCGGGATAATTCTGGCCACAGACAATGGTGGTGTCGTTGGGGTTGAAGAAAACGACGAAACAGACCATTCATCCACAACGATCCTCGAGAACTATCCCAATCCTTTCAATTCCGTCACGACGATACAATACTACGTTGCTTTCAGGCAACGAATTACCTTGACGGTGTTCGATTTGCTTGGCAGAGAGGTTGCGGTCGTGAAGGACGGATGGGAGGACGTAGGATTCAGGTCAGCTCATTTCGATGCAGGTTTCTTGCCATCCGGAATCTATTTCTACAGGCTCGCAAGTGACCATGGAATTCTCACTCAAAAAATGGTAGTCCTCAAGTAGAGCAATTCCAGGATGGTAAGTCAGTAATTAGAGGTCAGAAGTCAGAGATCGGAAATCCGAAATCTGATTTCTCACTTCAATGTCATACTATCAATCTGTCCCGTTGAAATCAAACCTGTCCGTTAGGCTAGCCCGATCATTAGGCAAGCCGCGTCGTTGAGCAAGCCCCGTTTTTGCCATGACTCCGAAATTCCTTATATTGCCAAAGCACCTCATCATTAGTACCCTTACAGAATGACCCACCCTGAACTGATTCTTGTCCTCGATTACGGTTCTCAGTACTCGCAATTGATTGCGCGAAGAGTACGCGAGCTCGGCGTCTACTCGGAGCTGCATCCGTTTCATCTTTCCATTGAAAAGATCCGGGACATAAGACCCGCGGGGATCATCCTCTCTGGCGGTCCCTACAGCACCTACGATCCCGGAGCGCCGCTTTCATCTCCCGATATTTTCAATCTCGGCATTCCGATCCTCGGCATCTGCTACGGTCTCCAGCTCATGGCATTCCAGATGAAAGGCGAAGTTGACCTCGCGGCCCGGAGGGAATATGGCTTTGCTGAGCTGACTGTGGACGACGGGTCTGATCTTCTCTCAGGAGTCGCTTCGAATGGATCGCCGGTAACCACTGTGTGGATGAGCCATGCTGATCATCTGAAAAGAATCCCATCCGGTTTTGAACCGATCGGACATACATCCAACTCACCGATCTGTGCCATTCGCAACAAGGAGAAGAAAATATTCGGCGTTCAGTTTCATCCGGAAGTTGCCCACACCGCCAGGGGGAATCAGATCCTCCACAACTTCATCTACAAAATCTGCCAATGTACCGGGGGATGGAACGCGACATCGTTCATTGAAAAAGCCGTTGAAGATGTGAGGCAGAAGGTGGGTGACGGACGTGTCATCTGTGCGCTCAGCGGCGGTGTCGACTCGTCCGTCGCAGCCGTACTGATCCATCGTGCAATCGGTGATCGCTTGTCGTGT
>DAIPLH010000472.1:0-2328 GCA_036769325.1 Bacteroidota bacterium | reverse complement strand
CGACGCGTGAAGGGAGGATGGTCATTCCTGTGAAGGCAGGAAGCCAGAAACGGGTTCCGGGGTTCATCCACAGCAGCTCGGGAAGCGGGGCTACAGTTTTTGTTGAACCCACGGAGACGCTCGAGCTCAACAATCACATCACGGACCTCCAGTTTCAGGAAAGGAGGGAGGTCGACAAGATTCTTGGTGATCTCTCTGCCCAGGTCGGCAATGTCCGAACCGAACTTCTCGGCGGTCTTTCGCACATTGCACAGGTCGACTCACTGCAGGCCAGGGCGCGATATTCCATCGAAGCTCTCTGCAATGAACCTGTCGTGAGCGACGGGGCGAGTCTGCACTTCGTTGATGCACGGCATCCGTTGTTGATCGCGTCGCATGGCTATCGCGAAACCGTACCGGCCGAGATCAGACTCGGCGATGCCTGCCAGACCCTGCTGATCAGCGGACCGAATGCCGGCGGCAAGAGTGTCACAATGAAGTTCGTAGGCTTGCTCACCCTGATGGCTCAGGCCGGTTTGCATATCCCTGCTTCTTCAGAGAGCATTGTCAGGGTTTTCCGGAACATCTTTGTGGACATCGGTGACGAGCAGTCGATCGAGAATGACCTGAGCACGTTCAGTTCTCACCTGAAAGCGCTCAAACAGATCGCCGAAGGCGCGGACGACCAGTCACTTGTGCTCGTCGATGAGATCGGTGCTGGTACGGACCCCGCTGAAGGCGGAGCGTTTGCCGCGGCCATCCTCGAGACGCTGACCCGGCGAAAAGCGATCACGATTGCCACGACCCATCATGGCTTCCTCAAAGTGTTTGCTCACCAGACCGAAGGAATTCAGAACGGGGCAATGGAATTCGATCAATCCAGTCTCCAGCCGACCTATCGGTTTAAAGCTGGTGTTCCCGGAAGCAGCTACGCCCTGGAAATGGCCAGAAGGATGAAGATCGGCGATGCCATTCTGGAGCGTTCGATTGAGCTCCTCGGCCATCGGGAATCGAGAATGGAGGCGCTTCTGATGGAACTGGAGGCGGCTTCGCAACAATACAAACGCGACCTAGAAGAGCTTGACGAAAAGCGAATGAAGCTGGACGCGCTGACAAAGGAGTATGAAGGAAAGATCGCCGGTGTTGCAGGCGAGATTCGTGAACAGAGGCGGACTGCTCAGATTGAAACCAGGAAGATTATTGAAAATGCCAATGCTCTCGTGGAAAAGAGCATTCGCGAAATCCGCGAGTCCGGAGCTGAGAAGGAGACTTTGAAAAACGTCAGGTCAGCAATTGCGGCTTTCCGGGAGAGCCTGGAGGAAGAGAGAGTGCCTGATCACGGTGAGGAACTGAGCCCGCCAGACGGCTTGACAGAAGGAGCTACCGTGACCCTTCGTACCGGCGGGGAGACCGGCAGGGTTGAAAGCATTGTCCCCGGAAAGGACATTGCATTCGTCCAGTTCGGGAACATCCGCATGAAGGTCAACACTCATGACCTCTTACCCTCGAATGCGAAACCTCCGGCCAGGTTCGCCGATCACAGGATGACCGAGAGGGATCTGACACCCCCCTTGCATGAAGTGGATGTGCGAGGGATGTCAGGAGATGAAGCCGTCCAGACGTTGGACAAGTTCATTGACTCTGCGATCCTCGGGGGACTTCACAGGGTCGACATTATCCATGGTAAAGGAACAGGCGCCCTCCGAAAGAGAGTATCTGAGTTTCTTACACAACACCCACGCGTCCGTTCCTTCAGACTTGGCGAATGGAATGAAGGGGGGACCGGCGCGACTGTGGTGGAACTATCGGAATGAAAAAAATGAAGTCGGCCCCGATCAAGAAAATACTGATTGCCAACAGGGGGGAGATCGCTGTCCGCATCATCCGGACCTGCAAAGAACGCGGCATCCAAACGGTGGCTGTCTTTTCCGATGCCGATCGATGCATGCCTCATGTGCTCTATGCGGACGAAGCGTACCACATTGGCCCATCTCCCTCGAAGGAGAGCTATCTTCTCGGTGAGAAGATTGTCGACGTGGCTCTGAACTCAGGGGCGAACGCAATTCATCCGGGCTATGGATTCCTTTCCGAGAAAGCTGCTTTCGCCGAACTGGTCACTCAGGCAGGATTGATTTTCATCGGCCCTTCATCCAGGGCGATTTCGATGATGGGTGACAAGACGGAAGCACGGAAGCGGATGATTGCTGCCGGCGTTCCTGTGGTTCCTGGTACACCGGGTCCGGTGGAGGACACCGCGGTGCTGGGAGAGTTTGCCCTTGAATACGGATTCCCAATCCTGATCAAGGCGGCTGCCGGAGGTGGAGGGAAAGGGATGAGAATCGTGCGGAG
>DAIPLH010000109.1:0-8268 GCA_036769325.1 Bacteroidota bacterium | reverse complement strand
CCTTGCGCAATCTCTTCAGGATGGCCTCTCCTTCCGTCTGCACAAATGACGCCTTGCTTTTTCTCCGTTGCATGTGATCAACCGCTGTTTGCATTTGCGGAACGCATGAAGAGCATCTTCTTCAGCATGAGCCGCCCATCCACCGACAGAGCTCTGTGAATCGTATTGTTTCCCGAATATTCGTGCAGCCATGTCGCGATCTCTTCGACCGATCTCTCGTCGCTCATGTTCATCCGGAGCACGAATTCAACACCGGTCCCCAATCCGAGCTTTCTTTGCCACAGAGCAATATTGCTGAGATGCAGATCGGTCTTGAGTGATTCCATCAGAGAAAGGAGGTCATTCCGGAAGGGTGCGTATTTGATCTTCTCCGGCCCCGGTTTTCGGAAGAACAGGGCCGCTTCCAGGACCCTGTCGGGCATTGTGCCATGGTCTGTATAGTCGTCATGAACAATGTTGTACAGGCAATAACTATAGTTGCCGAACTCCCGCAGATGCTTCCCATGAGTTGTCGCGTAAATACCGAGAACATCACGAACGATATGTTCGAGCACATCAAGGTTTTCCCCACCGCGAATGATGAACGCTGATTCAAAAACGCCGGATCTCTTCTTCGCTGTATCAAACCCAAGGTCCGCGAGGTAGCGGTTTCCGTTCAGACTCATTTTCCTGACCGGCGGTTGTCCGTGAGGTAGTTGAACAACCTCCCCCTCTGTTGATCTCGTAATACCGGGGTTCTCGCGCGTAAACGATGCCTCCCGAATCTTTCGCAGGGAGGAGCCGATCTCCCTTTGGATCTCTTCCTTATCGGCCTTCAGAGGAGTCTGGAGGAAAGCCGCAAGAGAATTGTCGAGTCTCTTCAATTCGCGGTTTTCAGTTTCTTCGAGAGAACGGAGGCGGTTTCGCACCAGGCGCAAGCTTTCATCATGGATGCGCTGATGGAACTCGACCATGGTCGCAACATATTCA
This sequence comes from Bacteroidota bacterium, assembly GCA_036769325.1. Classification (GTDB taxonomy): domain Bacteria; phylum Bacteroidota; class Ignavibacteria; order UBA10030; family UBA6906; genus DAIPLH01. The sequence goes on along the minus strand of DAIPLH010000109.1, from coordinate 7,299 downwards.
TCACGAGTACATGAATCATTGCTCTGATGGAGGGCGCAATATGCAATGAGCGGGCTGGACTCCGGGCGGTCTTCCGACTTTCTCATGCCGGGTTGCGGACACCGAAGAAGATTCTATACATCTCGAAAAAATGGAATTCCTCGTGGCGCATCAATTCTTCCATGCATTTCTCAAGAGTATAGTGAGGGATATCGGGATGTAACCCTTCCATCTTCCAGTGATCTTCCGACAACGCATTCAGGAGCGAAACCAGGCTTCGTCTTTGCTCATCAAAACCCTTAATACGAGAGACGAGACTCCGGTCAAACCCATTCTTAGAGGTGTGGCTGGCCAGACACGAAGGATCGAAACGGGGATGTTCTTCGAGGAGGATACGCGAAACGACTTCAACGTAGTGTTCCTGGACATCAATCAGATGATGGGCAATATCCTCAAGAGAAAGCGAAACATCAGGAAGGCGTTCCGATAACTGCTGACTCGTTAGCCCGTCGACAAAGCTCCTGAGTTCATCAAGGTGGTCATTGAGGCGCGTGGCGATGAGGTTCTTCAGATCCATGAATGTGGTGCCCGGGTTGTAAAGGCGTCCTTCGACCGAAACACCTGGAATTGAGTGAAGGCGTCTTGCGGAGTGAAAGTAGGAATTTGAATGGTGAGATTCAAATAAAGGGTCAGCTTTGGATATTGCCGCGAAGACTCAAAGACGCGAAGGAAAGCAATACCTCACCAAAATCATATCCAGTTCTCACCCCACACTGGAGATTCGATCAGACAGGGACTGCAGACGAATCGAGCAGGGGGCTGTAGAGGTCAATGAATCGGGTAAGATGATCCAGAATCGGCTCCGCCTCTGTAAACTGCATGAGATCCATCCGGATTGTTGAAACATGAGGAAGTCCACGCAACATCCCGGCATAATGCTTCCTCAGCTCGATGACGCCTGCTTTCTCACCCTTGTATTCTACCGAGAGCTTGAGGTGTTCTTTCAGGAGTTCAACGCGCTCAGACAGTGAAGCCTCAGGGAGGAGTTCACCCTTCGCGAGAAAATGCTTCGCCTGTCTGAAAATCCATGGGTTCAAGATCGCACCTCTCCCGATCATTACTCCATCGCAACCGGTGCTTTCGAAAACTGCCCTGACATCGTGAGGAGTGAGGATGTCGCCATTCACAATGATGGGAATGGATACGGCCTCTTTGATCCTTGAGATCCAGCTGTAGTCAACCGCACCCTTGTGGCCCTGGTCCCTCGTCCTGCAATGGACAGTCAGAGCGGCGATACCTACATCTTCGCACATTTTGGCAACATCGATGATCCTGATGCTCATTGGATCCCAACCAAGCCTGGTCTTCAGCGTGACCGGCCGATTGACAGCATTGACCACAGTTGACGCAATTTTCTCCATACGCGGGAGGTCGCGCAAAAGCCCTGCACCTGCCCCTCGCAATGCGACATCCTTCACCCAGCAACCGCAGTTAATGTCAATCAGATCCGGCTCCAATGCCTCAGCACAATGTGCAGCCCCTTCCATGGCATCAGGGTCCCCGCCATAGACCTGAATCCCGATTGGTCTCTCCTCTTCCGAGAAGAACATCTTCCGGTGGGTCTTGGACGATCCACGGACCAATCCCTCGGAATTCACGAATTCTGTAAACACGACATCCGCGCCAAGTCTCTTGCAGATTAACCTGAACGGATGATCAGTGACATCCTCCATTGGAGCGAGGAGAATGGCTTTCTTGATTGTGAGATGACCGATTTGCATCTCTCAAGATATTGAAAGATCGATGGAGAATCAATTTCCTCTTTTGAAATTGAACCGCCATGACGCCAAGAACGCCAAGAGTCGAAGGCAGCACAATTGGTAAGGGTTTGCGTCATGGCGCCTTGTCCCGAAGGGATCCCTTTGGGGCGGTTAGATACATTAGAAGGTGAACACGAATCTTGTTGGCTTAGGACGAGATCTCTTTGAATGGAACAAGAGAAAAAAATGAGGCACGACCAAAAAGCCCGGGCTGAAAGCACGCCTGAACCCTCTTGCGTTGAGCGCCCTCTTGTTCCTCGCTAATAGTCTGACCCCCGTCTCCACCGGTCAATAGCAGCAAACCAGGGTTGATCGTAATACGATTGCCTCTCGAGGAGATAGTGTTCGAAGGCAATGAATTCTCCCTGAAGCTGAACCCGGCGAAAGTAGTATGAATTCAACCTGTCACCTTCCGTGGGAGAATAGTTCCAGAGTTCACCCTGAAGACCTGTTTGCACTGTCAGCGGAGGGCCAAGAATCACATACAGCATCCCGCGATCGGTCCCCCACCCCTCCTTGAAGGTGCTGAAGTATTCATTTGCCTCTTCTACCCTTGTGTAATAGCGATCAACCAGGTTCGCTGCGGCATCCTCGGTCTTGCCAAGTGACCGCCAGAAATCCCCGAGCCACTGCTGGCGATCGGCCGCAGTTGTCTTTGAAGCGAGAGAATCTCTGTCCGAATCAAGCATGATGTAATCAACGGACGAAATGAGTTGTTCCGGTTCTTTCGGCCGTGGAAAACCTCGGGCAACGATCACAACGGGCCGCGTGGCCTCAACAATGGGTTCGACGGAATTGGATCGGAAGACAAAGCCACTTACCTCCATGAGGTATGCGCCTTCCTGGCTTGCAGAAAAGGACCAGGTAATTTGTGATGTCTCCGGATATGTGAATGCGACGGTGTCACACAAGACCTGGTGCGGGTTTTCCAGATGAATTCCGTCGTGCCGAATTGAACTTTCACCAGCAGGAAGAGCATAGGGAACGGATGGCAACGTTGAGTCTCTTTCCAGCCGCCTGATGGTGATCGTGCACACCAGGGAATCACCGGGGTGAAGGTTAATAACCTCCGAAGAGCACTCTATTGTGTCTGTCTGCTTCTCCAGGTATGGACTGAGAAGCGGGACCGTGGAACCGGGGTTGAGGTGATGCATGAGTTGAATCTCTCCCGCAGCAGCCGCGGAGCCGGCCGAGCCAACAATCGCAATCCTCCGTATTCGTGTTGCGGATTTTCCGGAATTTCGATCTGTGAGCACCATTTCCACTACGTACTCTCCCGGGCTGAACGCAAGAAAACGATTAATGTATCTGGTTTGCCGGGATTGTGTTTGCTGATATCCACGTACGCGGATTGTGTCCGGCCAGGTATCCTCGACCACAAGTTTCCCGCTTCGCGCATCCAATACCCTGCACGATAGCTCAATCAAACACTCGAACAGTTCACCGGCCCTGACGAAGACAAGAGACGTCGTCGATACACCAAGAGAGATCTCGGCGCCGGGTGTTGGGCCTGAACGCGGATATGCCTGGAACTGAAAGAATGGCAATCCCTGCTCTGAAAGCAGTTTGGGCTCATAAGGCTGCCCTCTTGACGCACGATCAGATACGGAGCAGGAAAGACTCAGGAAGAGGAGAACAACGCAAGATATCGGGAGGAGCCATCTCGCGGAAGGAGTGCTCCCCCCTGCTCCATTGAAAGGAATGCGGCGAATGGTTATGTTATCGTGTACGATGAAAAAGGATGAAGAAGGACGGCCGGTGCCGGAGAGACGACATTCGTTGATGCCCATTGCCTCAGGGCTTTTGTTCCTCCTGCTTCTTCCGGGGTGTAAGGATGAAAACCCTGTTGGACCTGGTTCAGACATCGTCTTCCCTTCAAGCAACGTCAGCTATGCCCAGCACGTCCAACCATTGTTCAATGTAACTTGTGCGCTTGCGGGTTGTCATGATAATGGACCCCATCCATCCCAGCTTCGACTGACAAGCTACTTTCAAACCGTTTTTGAGATCCCCGGAATCGTTGTCGCCGGCGAACCTCAATCAAGCAGGCTCGTTTACAGAATTGAGGGGTCGGTCGGTCCCCAGATGCCATTGAACGGAACCCCCCTTACGCAGAATCAGATCGACGGCATCCGAACATGGATTGTTGAAGGTGCTCTGGAAGAGCCCCCTAGTCAAACCGACCGCTGATCTGATCCCCAAAAGAGCTTCGCACGGAGGACGTCAAAATATGTCCTCTTGGTCCGTTTCACCAGTCGTAATGTGTAGTCCGCTTTCCTGATGTGAATTTCCAGCGGCGTCCGCACGATGGCTTCCTCCTGTCCGTCCGAGGAAATAAGCACCTCCTCATTGTCCGATGGTGCAACAATCGTCACTTTAGAGCTGTCCGGAATGATCAGCGGCCTTCCGTTCAACGAGTGCGGGGAGATTGGCGTCAGTCCAAAGACGGTGCTCCCTGGAACCACGATAGGCCCTCCGTTGGATAGTGCGTAAGCAGTGGAACCGGTAGGTGTCGAGAGAATTACGCCATCTCCACGATAGGTAACGGCCGATTTCCCATCCACAAGGACATCCAGCTCGATGATGCGGGATGATCTTCCCTTTGAGACGACAATGTCGTTGACGGCTGCCAGAACCTGGCCTTTCAACTTCGGCGATTCCCCGTGGAGGACTGATCTCTCTTCGATAACGTATCTGTTTTCAAGAAGATCCTTGATTGCCTCAGCCATTTCACCCGGCGCAACCTCAGCCAGAAACCCGAGTTTTCCAAGATTTATTCCAAGGATTGGTGTCCCAATCGGGCCAACCAGGCGCGCGGCCGCGAGAATGCTTCCATCACCTCCGAATGTCACGAGAATGTCCGCTGTCCTCATGCATTCTTCCTCCGTGGAAACGCGCCCCAGCAGGGACGGTGGTACATGGTCTGCCAAAGCCCTGGCAACACCGTTTTCAACGATGTATTCAACATTTGACCTGCTCAATTGCTGCAGGAACAGGGAAACCGCTCCCGGGAGTTCTTTCTTCCCAAGATTGCCCACGATTGCCAATTTCATGAAGGATTCGCTCCGTCGGCCGGCTTCGCGTCGCCATGGGCTGCGCCCTTGTTCGCTTCATCAACGTAGTTCAGACGGAGTTCCTTCAGTATTTCATTGAGAAACCTCTCTTCGTCATCGTTACGGTGGCCCTCAGTCTTCACTTTCAGCATTTCGATGGAGTCAATCATCCCGCGCGCATTCTCAAGATTCCGTTCGACTTCACCGGTGGCAGGATTCTTGATCTTGCCCAGCTGTTGCCAGGCAAGCGAATGAAACATCGCGAGTAAATTCATGAAGAGAACTTGGTGTTTTTCCTCTGTGTTCATGGGGTTAGATCGATTTGTGTGGAGTATTTTCTCGTTCCCAGAGTTTCGAATACTTTGCAAACACATAGCACCCTGAAAGGGCACAGAGGATGAATCCCTGGATTCCATCCCTGAACCCCTGCTGCAGGACGTACATTTTGAAGAATGTAAAAACCGGATGGACAAGCAAATCAGAAGCCCTGAAGCGTTTCCCCCTCTTCTGAAGGTCCTCGGCCGCCAAAGTCGTGTATCGGTTAAGCTTTACAAAATAGTGATGGAGGTTCGGGTCTGTGAAATGGATCAGGTCGTTTTGGAGCACGCCTGTCTCCCCTTCAATTTCCAGTCCCTCGTGAACGCCCGGCTCAGTGAATTTTCCTTTTCCCTTACGGAATAACCGGGTGACACGGCCGGGATACCACCTCGCATGCCTGATCCAGCGTCCCAGGAAGTATGCCCGGCGGGCAACGGCGAAACCAGCGAACTCCCCAGTTTCCGTCCGGAGCAACTCCTGAATCTCTCTTGAAAGCTCCTCAGTGACACGCTCGTCAGCATCCAGCCAGAGGACCCAGTCACCAGATGCCTGTTCGAGTGCCCTGTTCTTTGTTGCCCCATAACCTTCCCATGGGATATTGAGAACGGTCGCGCCGCATCCCCGCGCAATAGCGACTGTGGAATCCGTGCTCTCCGAGTCAACAACAAGGATCTGTGAGGCCCATTTGACGGACTTCAAACACTCACGAATATTCGCTTCCTCGTTGAGAGTGAGGATGATGACAGAGAGGGATTTCACGACTTCCGTCCTATCTTTTCTGCCGCGAGAGTGAGACCAACGATCCCCCAGACAAGCATGATGATTTCCGCATCCCCGAAGTTCCATTCGAAGAGGCCATTGATATGGAATCCTGCCATCACACCAAGCGACCCCAGTGCTAGTGACCCCAGGAGCCAGTCATCCTTGAGTGAGTTCTCGATTCTCCAAAGCCGTAGCCAGATCCGCACGAAGAGACCGACAAGGACACAAAAGCCGAGTGCCCCAAGAGTGACAAGCCACATGATCAGGTTGTTGTGAAGATGTCCTTCCGGCGGCCACGGTGGCTCGCCATAGCGATCCCACAACTGTTCCGTGCCAATATCCCCGATCCCGACAACCGGATGATCGGCAAACATTCGCATGCCGGTTCGCCACATATGGAGTCTGGTCTGGTTGTTTTCATGAGATGGATCAAACGTGCTCGTCATGCGATCGAGAATCTCCGGAGAAGCAAACAGAAGGACAAGTCCGACCGCAGCAATGACAGGCAGGGCAACAATCTTGTGCCTCCTCACGCCGATGACAACAGCTCCTGCGATGAACCCCAGCCAGGAACTCCGGGTGAACGTGAAGAGCAGGTTGACGCCAAGAGGTATGAGGATGAAAGAGGCCAGCCACCGAATGCGGGATGGGGTTCTCTTGTGCAACACAAATGGCAAGAGCATGAGACACGAAATCATCATCATTCCGCCCGCGGTCATGTACATTTGAAACTCGCTCATACGTCGTTCGAATCTGAAGTATTCCGGAAAATGCAGAGCAAGGTCGCGGCAACCCCACAGTGCAACGGAGAGCGCTGACAGGATCAATGCAGAAAAGAGGGAAATGAGTACCGCTCGTGACGACGTGTTCGACAGAACGAGGTAGGCAATAGGGAGAAGCAGCATGCGGCGTTGCATGTAGAGCAGGGATTGTGCCTGATTGTAGGCAAAAAGCGTTGCCACCAGCTCTGCCGCCATATACAACCCGAAGAAAAGACCGAATCCTGTCCCTTCAACGATGCACGGCCCTTTGCGAAACAAGCAGTAACACCAGACCATGAGAGCACCAAAATAGCCCACCTGGGCCAGGAAAATCGAAAAAGCGGAAGAAAGGAAAAAGAGCAGGAGAAGAAAAAAAATGGCAAGCGGCTGGCCGCTCTTCGTTTCCGAGATCGCTAACCGCACAGAGGAGAGAACCACAGCTATTCGGATTTTCCGGCTGATTGTGCCATTGCCATCAATCGATGGATTCGTTTGGTAAGCGGTTGCAGGAAGAGAAGGACATGTCGAAGCCAATCCGGGAACTGCTCATCCAAACGGGCATTGAAATCCCAGTTGTGCAATGCTACTCGTTCACGCATCACAGCC
>DAIPLH010000471.1:0-2345 GCA_036769325.1 Bacteroidota bacterium | reverse complement strand
TTGCCCCCTTGCCAACGGCTTCCCGAATCTCTGCTTTGAGAACTACTTCCGACATGATACGTGCTCCTTCCAGCTATCCTTTGTCAACATCGAACAGTGAACTGATCGATTTGTGTTTGAACGTCCGTTTCATTGCTTCAGCAAAAATCCATGCCACCGATTCAACTTCAATCTTCGGACAATCGCCGTTGATCGGGAGCGAGTCAGTGACCACAATCCTCTTCAGATCGGAGTTGTTGATGCGTTCCACCGCTTTTCCCGAGAGGACGGCATGCGTGCACGCGGCGTACACGTCCTTCGCTCCGTTGTCCCTCAATGCCTTGACCGCGTTGCAGAGTGTCCCTGCGGTATCGATCAGGTCATCAACAATCAGAATATTCTTTCCCTCCACCTCGCCGATGATGTTCATGACCTCGGCTTCGTTTTGTCTCGGCCTCCGCTTGTCGATCAGGATCAGATCGGCCTCGAGGCGCTTCGCGTACGCGCGGGCCAGTTTGATACCGCCGACGTCAGGTGAAGCCACGGCAAGGTTCGGAATGTCGTGCTGCCTGAAATGCTTTACCAGAACTGCTGACGAATAGAGATGGTCAACAGGCATATCAAAGAATCCCTGAATCTGAGGTGCATGCAGGTCCATCGTAATGACGCGGTCCGCACCGGCGGCGGTGATAAGGTTCGCGATCAGCTTTGCGGTGATCGATACCCTTGGCTGATCCTTCCTGTCCTGCCGCGCATACCCGAAATAGGGAATTACCGCAACAACTTTCCGTGCAGAGGCCCTCTTGGCTGCGTCGATCATGATCAACAGCTCAAGCAGGTTTTCCGCCGGGGGATTCGTGGCCTGGACGATGAACACGTCGCCGCCGCGAATATTATCGTTAAACTTTACCCAGAGTTCCTTGTCGCTAAACTGCTTAATGTCGCAACGGCCCAGCTCAGAGCCAAGCTCGTTTGTGATTCTTTCAGCAAACGGACGGCTGGCCCGTCCGGAAAACACCATTAATGCGCCCATGAAGGCAGTTCAGTGAGCTTTCTTGTTTCGCTGTATCGATTTGGATTGCAGCCACAAGGAAGGGGTTCCTCTGCAGCAGACCCATGGGAAAAACAGGCTTAAAAGATAAGCAAATCGGGGTAATTGTGCAAGAAAATTACCACTAAGACACCATGAAGAAGGATCTACCACGAAGACACTAAGGCACAAAGGGATTTGACGACATTGAGGGATCTGCTGCGACGGCATGACCGATTAGAGAATCTACCACAAAAAACACCAAGGAATAACTCCCTAAAGTCCTTCTTTCCTTTCCCTTCTTCGTGCCTTTGTGCCTTCGTGGTAAGGTGTTCTCGGGTAGAAACCCCGAGTGCCTTCCGAATCTTGCCCGCTTTTTCTCTCTGGAGGGAGAATGCGGGCGACCCGAAAGGACACTCAGGATGAACCATGAATTGTCCTTTCCGGCCCCCACCCCGACTACTTCATCAAAACCATTTTCCGTGTCCTGGTGTAACCTCCTGCATCCATGCGGTACAGATAGACACCGCTCGGCAGGCGCAGGGCAGATGCATTCAGGTCCAGCTCATGCCTTCCCGCCGGCAACCGGGAATCAACCAGTGTCGCGACGTTCTGTCCAAGGATGTTATACAGCGCAATGGTAACATGTGATTCGCGCGGAAGATCAAACTGAATTCTCGTTGAAGGATTAAACGGGTTCGGATAATTCTGATCCAGAGCAAAATCGACAGGGATCGATTCGTCACCATCTTCCACCGAGGTTGGGTTTTCGACGTAAAGCTCGAGCGGAAAATTGAGAACGGATGATGACGGATCATTGCTTAACAAGAGCAAGGTGGCTGAATACACGCCGGGCTGGAATCCGGTCGAATTCATGACGATCGCAGCAGACGAGCTCCCCCCGATTGGCGAACTGCCGAACGGCGGAGTAACCGTAACCCAGGAGACTCCTGCTGTGTCAATGAAGCCCCAGTAGAGATCGAGGGAACCCTGATTTGAAAGAACAAGGTCAAGCGTCGTGCTCCCGCCGGCTGCAACAGTGTCGCTGAATCCACTCGCGCTCAGTTGAAGAGCCGGAGCACCGATCTCGGTTATCGTCATATTGATCGGAATCGGTAGCGGTGGATAACTGGCTGACGTGAGCGTCAGCTCCGATGAGTAATTGCCCGGAAGGTTTGCTGCGAGCATTGTGACATGAATGTTTGCGGATTGACCGCTCGGGACAACAATGCTGATAATGTCTTCCGATACCCAGGTTGTATTCGTCCATTGTCCAACCAGGCCGTGACTGATGGAAGGAGCGAAGTCGGGAAGCGGGTTTATTCCATCGGAGAGG
>DAIPLH010000470.1:1981-2346 GCA_036769325.1 Bacteroidota bacterium | reverse complement strand
TATCGTGTGTCATTCGCATCTGCACAGGTCTCTGTGGTCCTCGCAAGAGTAACTCCCTTTGTCCGGCCGGAAACAACTTGAAGACCGTCCCAACAATCTCTCCATTGATGGTTTCAAGAAGTTCACTGAACATCCTGAACGCCTCCGACTTGTACTCGAGCAGGGGGTCCTTCTGACCGTACGCGCGGAGGTGAATCCCTTCCTTCAAATCATCCATCTCACGAAGGTGGTCTTTCCATCGCTCATCGATAACCTGAAGGACAACCATTTTCTCTATCGTTGCCATCATCTCACGACCCAGTTTCTCTTCCTTGCGGTTGTAGAACTCAGTGGCGGCGATGACAATCTGATCCCTTACACCGTCG
>DAIPLH010000470.1:0-1971 GCA_036769325.1 Bacteroidota bacterium | reverse complement strand
AGAGTCTGAAAACGCTCCGGCTCCATCTGCAGATTGACCAGGAATGTTGAGCGGACCTCGTTCTGCAACGCCTCCCGCTCTCCATCGGCATAGTATTTTTCCACGATATGAAGGGCAGTCTCGCCGACAAGGTCCAGAATGTCCTCCTTGATTCTCTCTTCAAGCAGGGCCCTCCGGCGGCGGGAATAGATCACTTCCCGCTGCTGGTTCATGACGTTGTCATATTCCAGCAGCCGTTTTCGGATTCCGAAATTGTTTTCTTCGACCTTCCTCTGTGCACGTTCCACGGACCGTGTAATCATGGCATGCTGAATCACCTCACCATCCTTCAGCCCGAGCCGCTCCATGATAGCCGCGATCCTCTCACTGCCGAACAGTCGCATTAGATCATCTTCGAGCGAGAGGAAGAATTGAGTTGAGCCGGGATCTCCCTGGCGTCCCGAGCGGCCTCGAAGCTGGCGGTCAATCCGCCTCGCTTCGTGGCGTTCCGTGCCAACGATGTGCAAGCCGCCGACATCACGTACGCCGGGACCCAGCTTGATGTCTGTGCCGCGGCCTGCCATGTTCGTTGCAATCGTCACACCGCCCGGAAGTCCGGCATGCGCGACAATCTCCGCCTCGCGCTGATGTTGCTTCGCATTCAGCACATTGTGGGGAACATTCTTGCGCTTCAACATCCGGCTTACAGTTTCGGAAACCTCGACACTCGTAGTACCCACAAGAACCGGACGGTTCTCCGACCGCATTTTTTCGATCTCTTCAATCACCGCGTTGTATTTTTCACGTTTGGTCTTGTAGATCAAATCATGACGATCTTCACGGACCATGTTCCTGTTGGTCGGAACCACCACAACGTCAAGCTTGTAAATATCGAGGAACTCTCCGGCCTCAGTCTCAGCCGTTCCTGTCATCCCGGCGAGTTTCTTGTACAGTCTGAAATAGTTCTGCAGCGTAATCGTCGCAAGCGTCTGCATGTCCCGCTCAACCTTCACCCCCTCTTTCGCTTCGATGGCTTGATGGAGACCGTCAGAATAACGTCGACCCGGGAGAAGACGGCCGGTAAATTCGTCAACGATCATGACCTTGCCCTCGGCCACGACGTATTCATCATCCTTCGCGTAGAGTGAATACGCACGGAGGAGTTGTGTCACCGTATGAATCCGGTCGCTTCGCTCCGCATACAGGTGGTTGAGCTCATCCTTTTTCTGCTGCCGTTGGTCAGGTGTCAGCTCACTGTCATTCTCCAGGAGACTGAATTCCGTGCCAAGATCGGGAAGAATGAAAAAATCCTTGTCCTGCTCCGAAGGCGCAAGGAGATCTCTTCCCTTGTCCGTCAGATTGATCTGGTGGCTCTTCTCGTCGATTGCGTAGTAGAGCTCATCATCAATCTCATGCATCCGGCGCGATCCGTCCCGCAGATATTCCACTTCCGTTTTCTGGACGAGCCGTTTGCTGGATGGTTCGGCAAGGACTTTAATGAGACGCGGGTGTTTCGGCAGGCCGCGTGAGGCGCGTAGCAGAAGTATCCCGGCTTCATCCTCCTTCCCTTCCGCAAGCAGGCTCTCACCATCGGCGATAGTCTTGGAGATGAAATTCTTCTGGGCGCTCACCAGCCGTTCGATACGCGGCTTCATTTCACCAAACTTCTGGTCTTCGCTCTTGACCGGGCCACTGATAATCAATGGAGTCCGGGCTTCATCGATCAGGACGGAATCAACCTCATCCACAATTGCAAAGGCGTGAGGGCGCTGGACCATGTCCTCGCGGGAAACGACCATGTTATCACGAAGGTAGTCGAAACCAAATTCGTTGTTGGTACCATAGGTGATGTCGCATGCATACTGCATCCGGCGCTGGAGAGCATCCATCTGATTCTGGATACAGCCGACAGTCAGTCCGAGGAATTCGTAGATCTTGCCCATCCAGACGCTGTCGCGCTTGGCCAGATAATAGTTGACGGATACAATGTGG
>DAIPLH010000469.1:1719-2349 GCA_036769325.1 Bacteroidota bacterium | reverse complement strand
GGTCACGGCTCAAGTCAATCGACTCTGTTGTCGATTCGCTTCTGCAGCGTAAGGGTGTTGATCGTTCGAAAGAGAGGAAATGGCAGGTTCACAGTTCGAATGGTGATGTCATCAGGATTGAACGCAGGATCAGGGTTCCGACACAATTGATCAGTCTCGAGTTCAACCGGGATCTGAGCATTGCGGTTGAACCCTGGGGAGCGCACGTTGCAGGGACGGAAAGGACAAGGGAGAGCACCGTTGTTCTCCATGTGGTGGCGGACGGAATGACCGTGCATACTCTCACGCTTGAGCGGGAAACAGAAAAACAACGATAATACAACAGAAAGGCAGAATGGCTGACGCGAACAAGACCTCCGCAGAATCGAAAGCAGGACCAGGGGTAATTGACAAGATTGTTTCCCTTTCCAAGCGGAGGGGATTCGTTTTTCCGTCGAGTGAAATCTACGGAGGACTCAACGGATGCTGGGACTATGGCCCGCTTGGCGTTGAGCTCCTGAAGAACATCAAGGAAGCCTGGTGGAAGGAGATGACCTACAGGGAGGATGTTGAGGGAATCGACGCATCCATCCTGATGCACCCGCGTGTCTGGGAGGCGAGCGGCCATGTCGGCGGCTTCACCGACCCGCT
>DAIPLH010000469.1:0-1709 GCA_036769325.1 Bacteroidota bacterium | reverse complement strand
CGAGAATTTCACGGATCCAATGGTGGACTGCAAGGAATGCAAAGCGAGGTTCCGCGCAGACCAGATCGAGGATGCAGCCTGCGGCAGTCCGGCTTACAAAGGACGAAAAGCAGAGAAATGCAGGGCGGAAGGGAAGTTCACCGAGCCCCGCCAGTTCAACCTCATGTTCAAGACATTCCTGGGCCCGCTGGAAGAATCCAGCGCGGTTGTGTACCTCCGGCCGGAAACCGCACAGGGAATCTTTGTGAATTTCCTGAATGTTCAGACGGCCGCGCGCCAAAAACTTCCGTTCGGCATCGCCCAGATCGGAAAGGCGTTCCGGAATGAGATCAACACGAAGAACTTTCTCTTCCGGACGAGAGAGTTCGAACAAATGGAAATGCAATTTTTCGTGAGGCCTGACAAGGATACGGAATGGTTTGAATACTGGAAGGAACATCGGATGGCATGGTTTGCCGCGCTGGGCCTGAAGAAGGAGAAACTCAGGTTCCACCAACATGCACCGGACAGCCTGGCTCACTATGCAAAGGACGCATATGACATTGAGTACCAGTTTCCGTTCGGCTGGGGAGAGATTGAAGGAATTCACAACAGAACCGACTTCGATCTCTCGAGACATGAGGAGTTCTCGGGAAAATCCCTGAAGTATTTTGATGATGAGAAGAAGGAACGCTTCATCCCTTATATTATCGAGACATCAGCCGGAGCGAGTCGTTCGTTCATGGCGTTCCTGGTGGATGCTTATCACGAGGAAGAAGCTCCGACCGCCGATGGAAAAGCTGAGGTGCGGACGGTCTTGAAGTTTCATCCGCGCCTTTCTCCCATCAAGGTGGCAGTGTTCCCGCTTGTGAACCGTGACGGCATGCCGGAGACAGCCCGAAAGATCGAGCAGGAGTTGCGCCGCAACTTTCGTGTGTTCTATGACGACGGAGGCGCAGTCGGCCGGCGCTACCGTCGCCAGGACGAAGTGGGAACCCCGTTCTGCATTACCGTTGATTCGCAAACAGCGGAAGATCAGTCTGTCACCGTTCGAGAACGAGACTCAATGCGTCAGGAGAGAGTAGGGATGGACGGTCTGGACAATTATCTTCGGAGTGCTCTTGGGGGCTGACGCCCCCGATATGCCTTTTTCTGCCTTCAAACCCCTGCGTACATGCTTCGGTAGTGCTCAAGTCGTACTTTAGCACTACCACCAACTTGCTCTGGTCACGAACGAGTTGTGTATTTGTGCTGCTAGCCGAGTACGCTACGCAATGCAAGAGTAAAAGACCCTCACTAACCGAACCAGTGAGGGTTTTTCATTTGTGGAAGGCATGAGGATTTTGTCCGAAGAGTAACTATCCTTTTGAACTCCTCCCGATCCGGGAGGCTGCCATAATAACCTCGCATAACAAACCAGAATGGCGATGTGCAGGCGTCAAAACGACGCGATTGCCCATCGCCATCGAGGAATAAAATCTGAATTTCCACCGCGATAAAAGAGCTTTGCCGCGATTCAGAGCACAATCAAAAGCATCAACTCACAGCGACAATCTCGGTTGGAACTGCAGTTGGTGTCATGGACATTCTGGACAAAGTTGCAATGTTGCGCTCCACGAGCCCGTCCAATTTGATCCACCGCCGCCACTGGCGCCCCCTGTGACGTTAGCCTGCACTTCAGGATTCTCCGGCGTACCGGCGTGATGTGAAGTATTGTAAGCGCATGCATC
>DAIPLH010000108.1:3036-8372 GCA_036769325.1 Bacteroidota bacterium | reverse complement strand
CGTTGACCTTGCTCCAGAGGACACCCTGGTAATCTACTCAGACGGGATTTCGGAGGCGATGGATATCAACATGGCTCAATTTGGCGATGCGCGTTTGGGCGTTTTGCTCAGCGAGCATCGCGACAAACCCGCCAGTGAACTCGTCGACCAGATCATCGGCAGCGTGCGCGCACACGTAGGTTCAGCCCCGCAGATGGATGACATTACTCTGGTGGTGATGAAGCGTTCCGGCTGATTGACCGGCCACAAATGCATCCGGACCTCGTGAGAACTTTCCGGAAAGGATACCGCCCATGTTCATTCGAATGGTGCATGTGAAGATCAAGAGCGGTCTTGCTCCGCAGGTTGAGGCATTGTACCGTGATCGTATCATACCCGGGCTTGGTTCAGTGGGAGGATGCAGGTTTGCAGGGTTGCTTCAAAGTTCCCAGCATCCGGACTATTGCATCTCGTTGACGATGTGGGATTCTGAGGAGAACGCGAAGGGGTACCATCGCTCCGGCCTGTACGAACGCCTGCTGGAGGAGACAAAGCCGTTCCTTGCCGAGTCGACAGAGACAACAGTCCGCCTTTCCGAAGATCTCCGGATTGAGTATGTCCCCGTTCCGGAGGAACCCGTCGTGCACTCCCACCCCGTTGAGGCAACTACCGATACCGCGGTCGAGAGCATCGACGGGCGGACGAACATCCACGTTCGTATTGTGCTGTTAAAGATCCGCCCGGGGAAGCATGATGCATTTAGAAAGCAATACATCGAACACGTTATCCCAACCCTGAGGAAGGTCAAAGGCTGCCGTCACGTCTACCTGACCGGCCAGGATAACGATCCGGATTGTGTCGCGTCTGTCACCACGTGGGATTCGAAACAAGATGCGGTGAACTATGAGAAGAGCGGTCTGTATGATAAATTGATTGATTCTCAGAAGGACTACCTTTCTGCCCTCTATGAGTGGAAACGTCACCGTGAAGGACAGGGTAACCCCGGCGTCGCAACGAGCGATGACGTCATTGTTGAACTGTACAATATTCTCACCAGCAAAAGTTTTCACTAAGGTCACCGTGCCGACGCCCTCCGAACACCATGCGGGACTACCCCTGGACAGTGTTCTTGGCAGTCTGAAAACTCTGCATGTGGTTTACAAGAGCGATATTCGCCCCGGTGATTTCCTTGAAGTGCGGACCCGGAACTCCCGCTACACGATCCGGGTTCTTGGAGAAAACCTCTTCCTTGTTTCCGGCGGTTGGTTCGACCGGCAGGGATGCGGGCCAATGGAGATTTCTATTTCCGGATGTACCTGGGGTGGAAGCACGATCAAGGTCGACATCGTTGCCGCGTGCGGACTCTGTATCGAATTCGGGAACAGGGTCACGACAAGCGCCATCCAACGGATAGTCCACCTTCCGCGTGAGATCGGAAACTGAAACGGAACGCGGAAGTAAGTGAGAGCAAAGGGCTTGGATGGGCTAGGGCAAAAGAAATCGCAGAGTCGCGGAGTACGCAGAGAAAACGCAGAGGGGATGCATAAAAGTCGGAACGCGAAGCGCGTCCCGAAGGGACCCCTTCGGGGGAAGTAGGATAGAGCAGCTAGGGGACTTCAGACTACCGACTATCGACTAATTTGGTGAATAGACTGTAATGATTGGTACCATAATCTCCCATTATAAGGTTCTCGACAAGCTTGGCGAAGTCCCAATCCGACTGGACTTCGCGAGAGACGCGAAGCGAAGTCCATTTGTCGGATTGCGGATCCCGCCATCTTCTGGCGGGAGCTGCGGGATTTAGCCATGATTGGAACAACCATCTCCCATTATAAGATTCTTGATAAGCTTGGCGAAGGCGGAATGGGCATTGTGTACAGAGCTCATGACACCCGGCTCGATCGCGAGGTTGCCCTCAAGTTTCTCCCTCATGATCTTTCGTCGACTGAGGAGGAAAAAGCAAGGTTCCTCCAGGAAGCGCGCGCTGCCGCAACATTGAACCACGCGCACATCTGCACCATCTACGCTATCGAAGAGGCTGAGGGGAAGCTGTTCATCGCGATGGAATGCGTTGATGGCGTTACTCTAAGGAAGAAAATCAGTCAAACTCACGGGATGAAATTGGATGATGTGATCACGCTGGGAGTCCAGATCGGCGATGCTCTCCACGAAGCTCACGGTAAGGGAATTGTCCACCGTGACGTGAAGGCCGAGAACATCATGGTCAACAGTCGAAACCAGGCGAAGGTGATGGATTTCGGTCTCGCGAAGCTCAAGGGATCCCTGAAGCTGACAAAGACCTCGAGTACCGTCGGGACGCTTGCGTACATGGCCCCTGAGCAGATTCAGGGCGGAGAGGTGGATGCCCGGTCCGATATCTTCTCCTTCGGGGTCGTGATTTTTGAGATGCTCACGGGACAGACACCTTTCCGCGGCGAGCATGAAGCGGCGATGATGTATTCGATTCTCAACGAAGAACCTGAGCCGGTCTCAAAATACTTGCCGGATGCTTCTTCCGAGCTGCTTCATATTATGAACAGGGCCCTCGAAAAGGATCCTGAAGACCGCTATCAATCCGTCCATGATATGGTGATTGATCTTCGTCGCCTGAAGAAGGATTCCTCGCGCATTTCGCGACGACCGGCAGAAGGCCTTACTCCTCCGGTGAAAAGCTCACCTGGGGAAATGAAACCGGCGGAACCCGTCAGCCCTCCGGCGAAGCGAAAGAACCTTCTGTACGGAATGGTTGCATTGATCCTCCTTGCTCTTGCCGGGGGCGCCTACTTCACAGGCTTCTTCGAAACGAGTGAAACGAATGAAAGGCTTACTGTTGCCGTCTCCGACTTCGTGAACGAGACAAACGAGCCTGAGCTCGACGGACTGTCCGGGATGCTGATTACCTCGATGGAACAATCGCGCCGGCTCGTGGTGATGACAAGGGCGAGGATGTTCGACATCCTGAAGCAAATGGGAAAAGGACATGTTGAGCGGATTGATGACAACCTCGGCCGGGAGATTGCTCAGATGGCCGGGGCCGATGCGCTGGTTTCTGCGTCAATCCGAAAATTCGGCAAGCTCTACTCCATCGACCTCAAGGTAATGGACCCGAAGAAAAACGAATACCTCTTTACGGCAAAGGAAGAAGGAGAAGGACAGGAAAGCATTCCGCAAATGCTCGACAGGCTATCGGAAAAAACCCGGATCGGCTTGAAGGAGAAAGCGGAGGAAGTCAGGAAACTTCAAAAGAGCGTGGCAGTGGTTACCACTTCAAACCTTGAGGCGTATCAGCATTTCTTTCAGGGGGAGGAACTAATTAACCGGCTGAAATTCGCTGAGGCAGAAGACGAACTCCGAAAGGCAGTTGCGCTTGATACTTCCTTCGGGCTTGCACACTACCGGCTTGCCTATGCTATTGCCTGGTTTGGAGAATCCACTGCCGGGGAACACATCGCACGGGCTCTCCGGCACCTCGATCGTATTCCGGAGAGAGAGCAGTTCCTGGTCAGGGCTGAAGATGCTCGACTGAAGCTCGGAATGGAACAAGCGGTTGCGGTTCTGAAAGAGATGGAGAAACAATATCCTGAAGATAAGGAGATGTTGTACGCGATCGGGGACTACAGTTATCACAGCGACGACTTTGAGCAGGCGTTGTCGTATCTGGAAAAGACGCTGGTCATCGATCCCAGATTTGAGCGAGCTCTCCAGCATCTGACCTGGACGTACCGTGATTTGGGCCGCTACGAACAAATGATCGAAATCGCGAAGAAGTATGTCGCCGTTTCCGGCTCAGGAGATGCATATGCTTTGCTGGGTTATGGCTATTCCATTCTCGGAAAGTACGATGAGGGAGTTCAAACCCTCAAGCAGGCCCGTGGACTGTTTCCCGACAGTTGGGAAATTACCGTCTCCATTGCACGCCTTCACCTCGATCAGGGAGACCTTGCCAATGCCGGGAAGGAAATAAACCCTTTGCTGGCCAAGGGGAGGTCTCGTTATGAACGGTTGAGGGGTCTCAGTGTCCTCCAGGATATTCTTCTGTACCAGGGAAGACTTGAGAGTGCAATGGACCTTCTGACAGAGGAATACAACCTGCACCTGGAATTGAAAGACACTGTCGAAGCCGCAACGACTATACTTGACAAGGCATCGATTGAACTCATTCTCTTTGGAGATCCAGAAAGGGCATGGTCACGCTTCCTGAAAACAATGGACTTTCCCAGATTCACACGGACGGGACAGTTTCAGGTATGGCACTCGTATTTCAGTCTCCTTCGGGGCGATGTTGCCGCAGCCGATAGCACCATGCCGAAAGAGCCCGCCTGGATGAGGCAATCTCTTTATGCCTATGCTGCCGTCAGAAGGGGACAATGCACAGAAGGTGAGCTCCTGAGAAACTCAGACTCCTCCTGGCGGTTTGTTCCCCTCGCCTTCAAGTACCAGATCCTTTACGACCTGGCCTTGTGTCAGCTGCTTCATTCTTCGCCAGAGAGGGCATTGAAGACCGTACAGGAACTGCAGGCCATCAGGACACGCTCGGAGGCGACGCTCACGTACCCGCGCAGTTTTCTCCTTACGGGAAGAATCTACGAGCAGATGGGGGACCGTGTAAGGGCAAGAGAAAACTATGAGAAGTTTCTGACTTTCTGGAAGGACGCGGATCGGGACCTTCCGGACTACAAAGACGCGCAGGCACGCCTGGCGAAATTGAAGGCCAGTGCATGACCACCGGCAGAAAACGAGAATCACGGATGATTTCATGAAGCATCGGGGCTCCCTGTCATGGCTATAAAGACGTCCATACTCCCTGGAGGCATCGGCCTCCTTGAAGCGAAGGGATCGCTCCTTGGCGGCCAGGACGTTGACGAACTTCGTGCCGGGATCAACAAATTCGTGACCGATGAAACAAGCCGGCTCATCCTTGATGTCAGCGGTGTCGGGTATATCAACAGCGCCGCAGTCGGAGTTCTTGTGTCAGGCCTTATTTCCTATTCCAGGAGAGGCTGGCAGATCCGGCTTTGCGGAGTAAACAAAGTGGTCTATACGATTCTCCGGATTACGAAGCTCAATCTTGCCTTTGAGTATCACGATACTCTGGAACAGGCGATCCAGAGCTTCAAATAGTTGTCGAAACAGTCCCTCACGGATTTTCACCCGCGGAAGGCAGAGAGAGGAATTCTGAAACAAGGTTGCAGTTCTTGATTGCCCGCCTGATACCCGTCATTGTCGCGGGACTGCTTCTGACAAGCAATGCCCACGGAACCGAATTCACGGTTAGCAATCAGTCGGAACTCATAAGGCTATTTGAGAATCGCGTCGACAGCGTTATTGTTCACCTCCTCCCTGGGACGTATGACCTG
>DAIPLH010000108.1:0-3026 GCA_036769325.1 Bacteroidota bacterium | reverse complement strand
TGACCTGAATCCGCGGGCGATCACCGATTCGACCTGCGGGAACTGCGAAGATCCCTCCATCCTGGTCGCCTGCACGGTCGGTCTCCATATTAGAGGTGGTTTTGTTCACCTGCAGGGTCCGCCTGACCGGTCTGCCGTGATCAGGACCCATGCAGGCTATGGGCTGTTTATTGACAACTGCAGAACCGCCATCATCGAGAACCTGACCATCACGGGAGGCGAGAGAGATACGAGCGGCCTTGCGACCGATGCTGCCATTGTCGCAAAGCATTCGCATGTCGAAATCCGCAGGAACATCATCGAAGAAAATATTGGTGATTCCGCGACGGTTTCTTCGCTGGTTGTTGGCATCATGGGAATATGTGGCAGGGAGGGTTCCAGGCTTGTTATTGCAGACAATGAAATCATCAGGAATTCATGGGATGGTATCGCGTTGCTCCGCGGCGCTCAGGCTGAGATCGGCGGAAACCTGATCGATGGAGTTGATAAGGCGCGCGGAAGCACGATTGGTGGCGGACGTGGTGTCGGGATCGGCGTAACGTGGGATGCCAAGGCAACCATCAGAGGAAACCTGGTGAAGCGATACTGGAAGGGCATCGGGCTCTTCGTGGATGCCGATGGGGTCGTTGAGAACAACGTGGTTGAGGATATCATTACGTGGGGAATCTCACTCTGGGATGCAGGCAAGGGAGCCCCAAGGGGATTCATCAGGCGAAACATCATCTATAAGACGGGCGCGTGTGGCGCGTCGATTACCAGATCGGAAGAGGAAGCAGTGCCGGGTGAGTTTGTTGACAACATTATTGTCCAGGCCGCGCAGAACCCGAAATACGATTCACCGGACTACTATTGCTACCAGTGCGCGCTTGCATTGCATGCGCTTCCGGCGTTCTTCAAAATTGACAGGAACATCTTCTATAACAATAGAAGAGCAACGACGGATCTTCCCGATCGGGATCTGGACAAGGCAGGGTTCATGCGGTCCATTGGGGCGATATGCCATTCGCTTGCGGAACACCCGGTCCTTCAACGTGCAGACTTTCTCAGAGAAGTTTGCTTTAAGGAATAGCCGGATTTCCGGGTGTTTTAGGAGAGTAAGAAGACATGAACTTTCACCGAACAGTATGACTGAATCAAATCCCATTCATCCAAAGACACAGATCGGCCACGTGCACCTCAAGGTTTCCGACCTTGAACGCGCAGTCCGGTTTTACACCGGAGCTCTCGGGTTCGAGGTCATTGCACGAATGGGAAGAAGCGCAGCGTTCCTTTCAGCAGGGGGATACCATCATCACCTTGCGCTCAATACCTGGGAGAGTCAGGGCGGATCTCCACCACCAGCCGGCTCGACGGGTTTGTATCACTTTGCAATCCTGTTTTCCGACAGGACCGAACTCGCGAAAGCTGTGAAGAGACTCATGGACTATCCGTGGCCGATCGATGGTGCGTCAGACCATGGTGTAAGTGAGTCGATCTACCTGAGAGATCCCGATCAGAACGGGATCGAAATCTATGCCGATCGTCCTCGTGATCAGTGGCCGCGGGAGGCGAATGGGGACATCATGCTCTACACACGACCGCTGGATCTGGATGGACTGATGAGAGAAGGGGAAGAGCGAACGCGGAACGCGGAACGCGAAACGCGGAAGTAGGGGAGCGGTATCGACTGTGGACTGTCGAACAGACTCTGCGATTCTCGGCGCCCTCTGCGCCTCTGCGTTGAAAAACTACAACTACATAGACCAGAATTCGCAAGGATAAAAGAAATCGCAGAGACGCGGAGTACGCAGAGAAATCGCAGAGGAAGTAGAAACGCAATGCGGATTAATGATTGAACAATAATGATTTCTCATTGATGATATTGGGTAGGGACTGCCGAGTACTGACTACTGACTTTTTCCTGAACAGACTTTACAGACTGAATAGACTAAATAGACTGAAATGATTGGTACTACCATCTCACATTACACCATCCTTGAAAAATTAGGTGAGGGTGGCATGGGCATCGTCTACAAAGCCCACGACACGAAGCTCGAGCGCGATGTTGCTCTGAAGTTCCTGCCTGCCCATTTGTCTGCCTCCGAGCAGGACAAGGCCCGTTTCATGCAGGAAGCCAAGGCTGCTGCGACGCTTGACCATCCGAACATCTGCACGATCCACTCTATAGAAGAGCATGAAGGACCCGCCTCCGCCGGAGCTCCGGCGGGCAAGCACCTTTTCATTGCGATGCAGTTTGTGGATGGACAGCTGCTCCGCGACCGGATGAGTGGACTGAATGAAAAACAGTCGATCGAGATCGGTATTCAGGTGGCAGACGGACTGGCTGCGGCGCATGAGAAGGGGATTGTTCACCGTGATATCAAGCCCGAGAACATCATGGTGCGGAAGGATGGGATTGTTCAGATCATGGATTTCGGACTTGCGAAACTGAAGGGTGTTTCTCGTCTGACGAAGGAAGGGAGCACGGTAGGAACAGCAGGGTACATGTCGCCCGAGCAGGTTCAGGGACAGGATGCCGACCACAGGTCTGATATCTTCTCCCTCGGCGTTCTGCTCTATGAGATGCTCGTCGGCCAGCTACCGTTCAAGGGTGTTCATGAAACGGCCATCGCCTACGAGATTGTCAATGTCGATGCTATTCCGATGTCTGCAGTGAGGCAGTCTATTGCACCGGAACTGGATGCCATCGTTCTGGAGTGTCTTGAGAAAGATCCGAACGAAAGAGCACAATCGGCCAGGCAGATCGCTATCGACCTCAAGCGGTATAAGAGAGAATCAAGCAGACAGCGTGCAAGTCGGATCACTGCTGTCCGACCGGCATTTACAGGGTCGAGAGAACAGGGAAGAGGCGAAGCAACGACCTCCGCGCCACGCCCCGATCCGCGCGGCATTCGGGCCGTAACCGTCCACGGCGGGCCGTTCCTGACCATCGTGCCGCTGCCGATGCCGGCGGCGGCGCGAGTCCGCCACGGGCAGTCCGAGGAGTTCGCGCTGCGGTGAGCCACCGCCGCCCGCGTGTCGGGTGA
>DAIPLH010000468.1:0-2357 GCA_036769325.1 Bacteroidota bacterium | reverse complement strand
AATACAATTCCGCCAGTGTTGTGCGGGCATTATGCACGGCGCCGCTCGCGGGATATTCCTGGAGGACGATGCGCAGGACCCGGCGGGCATCATCGGGCATATCTGCCAGCCCGAACTGCCTGCCCGCGAGAACCAGAGCTTCAGGGGCAAGCGGACTGCGGGGATGGAAGACTTTGACCCTTTCATAGGCGAGAGCAGCCTCCCGGTGATTCGCCTGAGAGGCATAGATGTCACCAACAGCCTTCCACGCTTCCGGCGCCTTCGGATTGTCCTGATAGGTGAGGGCAAACGTTTGGAACGTCACACGGGCGTCATCGACCTGGCCGAGTTTCATCTGCGACAACCCAAGATAGAACCTTGCCTCAGTCCCCTGTGGGGTGGTGGGATAGGTACCGATGAACTGTCTGAGCTGATCCGCAGCAAGCTCATAAAGGCCATCATTAAAGAGGTTCAGTGCCAGCTTGAAATCGGCGTTTTCCTTCGAATTCTGTGATAGCGCAGGATATACCCCGATTACGAATAGGGATAGAAGAGAGATATGCCTGAGGAGTCGAAAAACCATGGGATCCGTGGTGAAATGGGAAGATAAAGAAAACTACGACTTATTTAGCAGGTCTGCAAGAAAGGTGAAGGGGGGTCATGGCGCCATGGGAATAGCCCACAACTTCTAAAATCTCAAGTCCTTGTTCGCTAATCGGTATTCACCCAGAACAACCGCTTTGTACAAAGCGAAGAGCCGTGTTAATAAACAATATCGAACAAGGATGTTGGTTGTACGTGAAAGTTGAACCGCCAAGGCGCCAAGGACGCCAAGGTTTTTATTGTGAGAAGATCATATTCTTTATTTCGTCTCTTAAACCCATTACTGAGAAAAATGGTGGGTATTGAGTTTGAACCACCAAAGACGACCGGCATTTATTTTTTTTTGTAAAAATGAATAAACCTCTTGGCGTCTTGGCGGTTAAATTCCCTAGGTGCAAATTACAGTTGGTATCCAATCATGAAGTAGAACAGAACCGGACCGTGTTGAATTGTGCTTCCTGAAGAGCCCTGCTGAAAGTAAAAGCTCTTCCCTGCTCCGACAGAACCGGGTCCAATTGGAGTATCCAATGATATCTCCGCGCCGACACCATGTCGGAACGCAGAGAATTTGATCTGTTCCGGAATCTCGGAGATTGTGCCGAGATCATAGCGAAGGTGAAAATATGTATCGAACAAAATCTGAAACGGAAAGCGAAAACGATACTCCAGATTGAACAAGAGAAGTTGCCTCCCGCGCCGGTCATCTTCGCGGGTTCCGAACATCATCTCCCTTCCACCCAGTCTGAATTGCTCGCCGAATGGCATCGTTTCATCGGCAAAGCCAACTGTGAGGGCAGGGCGAATCGTGTGTCGTCTGCCCAAAGTGAAAAATGACTCGTACTGGGCGCGCAGCGCGTTGTAGCTGACGTCCCCCCCCACTCCAAACTCATAGGAAATGTCCATCCCTACTCCTCCCGTCGGAAATGGGTAGCTGTTCTTGCTGTCAACCACCGTTCCGATCCTCACGAGGGATAGGGCGTACTCTTCTTCGATTGTTGGAAGATTCTCCTTGTCTTTCACATGGACTTGCTGTAAAGAGAATTCAAAAAAAACGTTTCCGATTTTCTGAATCTGCATTCCGAGAGCAGTAAGTCCACCGTATCTCCGGTCCTGATATTCACCAACGGCTTCCCGGTCCCATGTGTTCGTCTCCGTCACAGCAGCATCCTGGTAAAGGAAGGAATTAAAAACCTTGAAAAATCCTTCGAGCCTGAAGGAAAGCGAAGTACTGAAGAGCCGGTGGGAGTGATAGTCGAGGATATACTTCTGATTCCTGCTCCCACCCGAAACCGAGAGTCCAAGAGTGGTCCCGGTTCCTCCAAGATTGATATCCTTGATTTCCAGCAATCCCTGCAGATTCCGCTCGTTGTCCGACCGAAGGCCGAGGCTGAGGAGTTGGGACGGACGCTCCTGAAGTCGAATTGTGAGGGCCGGGTGCCCTCTGCCGTAGTCGATTTGCAGGTGCACGTACTGAAACAGTGTTGTGCCGGCGATATTTGAGACGCCTTTTCTGGCCTCATCGACCTGAAACACGTCGCCTTCCTCCATCGGAAACTCACGCAAGACTACATAGTCCTCCGTTCGCTCAGCTCCTTCGATGCGGATCGCTTCGATCACGCCTTCGGAAATGTCCACGCTCAGCATGCCTGTCGTAGTATCCATTGTCACGCTATTCACCCGCGCGAGAGAATAGCCTTCGGCTCTGTATTCCCTGATGATGTCTTCCATGGATTTGATCAGAGTCCGGGGTTTCATCGGACTGTCTATCAGGCCTG
>DAIPLH010000467.1:1725-2363 GCA_036769325.1 Bacteroidota bacterium | reverse complement strand
CCTTTATAACGATCCTGATCGCTACGTCCAGCAATACTGGTCACGGTTTCCGGGCTTCTATCTCACCGGTGACTCAGCGAGAAGGGACGAGGATGGCTATTACTGGATTATCGGAAGGGTGGACGACGTCATCAAGGTTTCGGGTTACCGTCTCGGGACTGCAGAGATTGAGAGCGCTCTGGTGAGCCATCCGATGGTTGCAGAGGCGGCAGCAATTGGACTCCCGCATGAGGTTAAGGGGAATGCTATCCACGCATATGTTATTCTGAAAGCGGGCCAGACAGCGGGCGACCATCTTGAGGAAGAATTGAGGAACCATGTTGCCCATGGCCTCGGACCAATCGCGAAACCGGAAAAGATTACGGTTGTGGATGCGCTGCCGAAAACAAGGAGCGGAAAGATCATGCGGAGGGTTTTGAAGGCACGTGCATTGGGAAAAGACCCGGGGAATATTTCGACCCTGGAGGAATAGTACGTCTTACCACCCCCGAAGGGGGTCCTTTCCCAAAGGGACTCCTTTGGAGCGGACGAAGACACCAAGACACGAAGGGGAATGATGAAATTCCAATTCACCTGGTGGTGAATGCCGAAACAGAAGTTGAATCCGAGGCCCGGGGACAACCCGGGCTTCTGCTTTT
>DAIPLH010000467.1:0-1715 GCA_036769325.1 Bacteroidota bacterium | reverse complement strand
GCCAAGGCCTGCCCGACTGACATTGCACTCCATCGGTCAGGCGGGCGTCATGACGCCAATCCCAATTTTTTGTGGTCCTTTGTACTAGACTCTTGGCGTTCTTGGCGTCATGGCGGTTCAATTTCCTAGAGTTTCGATTTTCTCAGTCTTTTCCGTATATTTCTTCAGTTTTCTTCCTGATATCTGGTGTGGTGTCCCGGCGCGCTTGTCGGCCAAAGAAACCTGAATGAATTTCATCCCTGCGGTTGATATTCTCGTCATTCTCCTCCCCCTCGCCTATGCCTGGCTGGTCGGGGTCTACGGGATGGCTTTCTTTTCGGCAAACAAAACGGCCATTCGGATTTCAGCTCCATCTCTCTTCTCCGTTGTCCTCCTGCATATGATGTATATCGGACTGAGGACAGCAGCATTTGATCATCCGCCAGTGACGACGGTCTTTGAGATTATGACCCTTCTCGCGGCCTGCATCGCGGTAGCGTACACCTATATCGAAACCCGGACAAAGTCGACGGGAACAGGGTTTTTCATCCTCTCCCTCGCACTCACATTCCAGGTGATTTCGTCTCTGTTCATTCGTGACCTGACCGACCTCGACCCGATACTCCGGAGCAATCTCCTGGGATTTCATGTCACATCGGCTCTTCTGGGCTATACGGCAATTTCACTCTCCGGCGTGTACGGGTTCCTGTATCTCCTCCTTTATTGGGAGCTTCGCACTTCACGTCTTGGTCTGATCTATTCAAGGCTTCCGAATCTCGAAACCCTTGAAAAGATGAGCCACAAGGCGGCAATCTTTGGTTTTGCCATGCTCTCTGTCGCGATCGTGGTGGGAATGTTCTGGTTGCCGCAGGCGTTCCCTGAATTTTCGTACTTCGACGGCAAGCTTCTCGGAACCCTGGCAATCTGGGTTCTTTATGCAGCGGCCCTGGGTGCAAACCGCGCCTTTGGATGGCAGGGAAGAAAAACGGTGACCATGTCCGTTGTTGCATTTGGCTTCGTCGTGCTTTCGATGACGGCAATTAATCTTTTTGGGACAAGTTTCCACAGCTTTCAGTGATGACCATGGATCTCTTCTCACTCTCCATCAATCATCACACTGCTCCTCTTGAGGTTCGGGAGAAACTCTGGTTTTCTGACGAGGAATCGCGCGCAGGAATGCATGAACTGAAGAAGCGCTTCTTCGGGGAATGCATGCTCTTTTCAACATGTAACCGGACTGAGGTTTACGGTGTGAATCCACATGCCGTGGTTTCAGCCGAGGAGGTCAGACGTCTGCTGGTCCATTTGAAGAAGGCACCGGCTTCGGTCAAACCAAACCATTTCACCAGCAACGTTTCTCAGGACGCGGTCGGACACCTGTTCCGTGTTGCGGGAGGCATCGAGTCCATGGTGATCGGCGACATCCAGATCCTGAATCAGGTGAAGGTCGCTTTCAAGCTTGCAATGGAGGAACGCACACTCGGACCCGTCCTGAACCGCCTGATGCAATCATCGCTTCATGTCGGCAAACGCTCGCGGAGCGAAACGATGATCAGCGATGGCGCAGTCTCGATCAGCTATGCCGCCGTGGAGCTTGCAAACAAGATCTTCAACGATCTCTCGAGCAAATCAGTCCTCCTGATTGGAGCGGGGAAGACAGGCGAGTTGACGATCAAACACCTGATTGGCAAGGGAATCGGCCGGATCAGGATTGCAAACAGGACCAGAAGCAAGGG
>DAIPLH010000107.1:5145-8419 GCA_036769325.1 Bacteroidota bacterium | reverse complement strand
GGGTTTGAACAAGGCGAGCTGGCTTCCTTCATCGGCCGAGCCCCGCGAGATTGACCAGAGGTCGGTATAGACGACATCGGCGCCACGCACAGCCTCCATCGGATCCTGAATTGATTCAACACTGCCTCCTGCCATTGATTGCTCCAGGATTTGCGAGTGAGGCTCATAACCGGGAGGGCAGGAGAATACAAAACGAAGCTGCAGCTTCTCGGCCAACTCGAGCCATGAGTTGACGATATTGTTTCCTGCTCCGACAAAAACAATCCTGGTGTCGGGGGAGGTCTTCTTTAGTTCGTGAAGCGTGAAGAGATCAGCAAGGATCTGACACGGATGAACCAGATCTGTCATTGCGTTAATGACCGGAACGGACGCGCTCTCCGCAAGTTGAACACAGGTTTGATGGCGTGACGTCCGCGCAATGAGCAAATCGTTATAGCGAGAGAGAACCGACGCGATATCATGCACGGACTCCCTCGTCGCAAGGCCGATTGTTTCCTGCTGGAGGAAAATCGAATGTCCGCCAAGCTGAGTAATACCTACCTCGAATGAAACCCGTGTACGGAGGGATTCCTTCTCAAAGATGAGGGCTGCGGTCCTGTTCGCAAGGGGGCGCTCGGCCGCGGGTGAACCTCGTTTGATGAGGGCGGCCAGATCAAGCATTGCAGACAGCTCACTCTTTTCCCAGAGTGCGAAGGAAATAAGGTCACGCTTCATGAGGAATCACAGGATAGGGTAGGGGATCAGGTTATGGAGAAACATTGGCAAATCCGAAATCCGAATATCGAAATCCTAAACAAACCCGAAAACTCAAAGCAAGAATGATCAAAACGAAAGACCGCCGTTTCGATCATTGGGGAATTTCAGTACTTCGTTCTTGTTTCGGATTTCGATATTCGTGCTTCGGATTTTCCGCCATTGCCCTTCCTTGCCCGTTATTCCACAGGCTCTGGTTTCTTCTTCCTGGAATGAACATGAGTGGCGGTTCCGTAGAATGCTTCCGCGCTTTCCATGAGCGTCTCAGAAAGGGTTGGATGAGGATGGACGGACTCGGCGAGATCCCGTGCTGTTGCTCCCATTTCAACCGCAAGGACTCCCTCTCCAATCAACTCGCCCGCCCCAACACCGACAATACCCACTCCGAGGATTCTCTCCGTCGAAGGGTCAATAATAATTTTCGTCAAGCCGTCGGTCCGATCAAAACTCAGTGCCCGGCCGGAAGCTGCCCATGGGAACTTGGCAACTTCCACTTCGATCCCCATTTCCTTTGCACCGGATTGAGTCAGCCCGCACCACGCAATTTCCGGATCGGTAAACACCACCGCAGGAATAACAATATTCTCAAACTGGCGCGCCTCTCCGGCCATCACTTCCACGGCAATCCGGGCTTCCTTTGATGCTTTGTGCGCCAGCATTACTCCTCCCGCTACGTCGCCAATGGCAAAAATGGCAGGCTCATCGGTCTGTCTCTGGGGGTTGACGCGGATGAATCCGCGATCGTCCCTCTGGATGCGCGTATTTTCCAATCCAAGGTCATCGCAGTTCGGGACCCGTCCGATTGCAACCAGAACGCGGTCATACGATTCCTCGAGACTTTTTCCTTCCACCTCCATCACGACGCCAATCTGCTTTCCACTTGTGGCCATGCTGCCCACCTTCGCGCCCAGGCGAATTTCCTTGAATGCAGCTTCGGCACTCTTCTGCACAGGACGGACCAGATCAGGATCCGTTCCCGCGAGAAGCGAAGGAAGTGCCTCGGCCAACACGATCCGGCTTCCGAGTGCTGCGTAGACTGTTCCAAGCTCCATCCCGATATATCCGCCACCGACAACGAGCATCTCTTCGGGGATCTCCTCCAAAGCAAGCGCCTCGTCGGACGTCATGATCCGTGGATTACCCAGGTCGAATTGTGACGGAATCGAGGGACGGGAGCCGACTGCGACAATCGCCTTTTCAAAGACAACAAACTGCTGTCCGTCGTCTGTTTCCACCCTCAGATTTGTTGCGTCCTCGAAATACCCTCTCCCCTTCATGACGGTCACATTCCGACGGTCGGCCAGCAGTCCGATTCCTGTCGCAAGTTTGTCGATTACAGAATCCTTCCAGGAACGGAGTTGGGCAAGATCGAGTTCCATCTTCCCAAATGCTACCCCCCGCACCGGAGACTCTCTCACCTCCCTGATTAATCTCGCAACATGCAGAAGGGACTTCGACGGGATGCAACCACGGTGAAGGCAAACTCCGCCGAGCCGGTTGTCCATTTCCACCAGCGTGACCTTCATTCCTTTTTCTGCTGCATAGAAGGCCGCGGCATATCCCCCCGGCCCTCCTCCAACGACGACAAGTTCAGTGTGGTGCTTGGTCATTGCATTTCTTCCCGGTTCTGGATGTTCTGGGCGCTATTCACAGTTGTGTGAGTCTGAACTCGGACTCCCTGAATGCTCCGAGGCGGGCAACAAAAGCCGAGATGAACCTCGCGGCATCCGCTCCATCAATAACCCGGTGATCATAGGAGAGTGACAATGGAAGAATCATCCGCTTGTCTGGACGCTGTGATCGGATTACTGCCTGGTCAACTCCCCGGCCAATGCCCAGGATCGCTACTTCCGGTGCATTGATGATTGGCGTGAAATGCCCTCCGCCGATCCCTCCCTGGTTCGATACCGTGAATGTTCCACCCTGCATTTCTTCAAGGGCAATCTTCCTCTGCCGCGCGCGATCAGCAAGCTGCTCAACCTCAATAGACAGTTCCAACAGTCCTTTTTTGTCGACGTCCCTCAGGACGGGGACGAGCAATCCCTGCTCTGTATCCACCGCGACACCAAAGTGATAATAATTCTTCAGGACATATTCATTGGTATCGAGATCGATGCTTCCGTTGAAAACGGGATATTCCTTGAGAACATCGACGAGCGCTTTCAGGATCAATGGAGTAAGAGTGAGATTGGCGTTCTTTTTCTTGTAGAACGGACCATGAATCTTCCGCAATCGCTGAAGATCCGTGATATCCGCCTGGTCGAACTGAGTTACGTGCGGAATCCGTGTCCACGACTCAACCATCTTCTTGCTGATGGCAAGCCTCAGTTGTGACAACTTTTTCCTTGTCACGGGTCCCCAGCGCGAGAAATCAACCATCGTTGGCTGCACTGTTGCAACCGGAGCGGAGCTCACCGGCTGTGTCACTCCACGCTGGAGTGAAGCAATGTATTCTTTGAGATCTTCGACAACAATCCTGCCGCCGCGTGCGCTCCCTCTGATTTTCCGGAGGTCTATGCCC
>DAIPLH010000107.1:0-5135 GCA_036769325.1 Bacteroidota bacterium | reverse complement strand
CTGACTGAGGGTGCGGCCGGAGGAGGGAATCCCGCTGGTGGTTCAGCAGGCGCGGGCGCATTGCTTCGGGGGTGTGGAACCTCGCCAACCAGTTTTCCGGAAGGAGCTACGCTGATCGACTTCTCTTCGGTTGTTCCCGGCCCTGATGAGGTTTCTTTTTCATTCTCAAGGGTGACGATTCCCTGGCCGACAGTTATCTCGTCACCCTCCTTGACATGGATCGCCGAAATGGTTCCTGATGCAGGTGCAGGAATCGACGCCACCGCTTTTTCGCTCTCAAGCTCAATCAGCGGCTGGCCCTTCTTAACATTTTCTCCGACTTTGACAAAAATGCCTGCAACCACGCCGGAATCGGCACCCTCGCCAAGAGGTGGAAGCTTTACCTGCATGAACAACTCCGGATGCTATGAAACGACAATTTCGGGGTAGGCTTTTTCCGGATCCACATTGAGATCCTTGATGGCTGCCTGCACTCTGGAGGGTTTAATCTTGCCGGCCAGTGAGAGTTTATGGAGCACGGCGATCACAATCAGTTCGGCGTCGATCTCAAAAAAGCGACGAAGTCCGCTCCGCGTGTCGCTTCGACCAAATCCATCCGTTCCGAGAGATGCGCGACCACCGGGAACCCAGGGAGCGATTTGATCCGGGACGATCTTCATATAGTCTGAGACAGCAACAAATACACCCTTTTCATGTTGCAGCGTTTTTTCGAGATACGACTGCTTCGGCTTCGCGGCAGGATGAAGCATGTTCCAACGCCGGGCATTCAATGCTTCGTTACGAAGGAGCTTGTAGCTTGTCGCACTCCACACATCCGCAGAGACGTTGAACTTCGACGCAAGCAATTCCTGTGCCCGCAGAGCTTCACGCATAAGGGGTCCGCTGCCGAGGATATGAGCCTTCAGTCTTGATCCACCTGACCCCTTGTTGAAACGGTAAAGACCCTTGAGGATTCCCTCCGTCGCCCCTTTCGGCATCGGCGGCATCGGATAGTTCTCGTTGTATAGCGTGAGGTAGTAGAACAACTCTTCCCCATCCTTATACATCCTCTTCATCCCGTCGAGAATGATCACGGTGACTTCATATGCAAAAGCGGGATCGTATGTGCGAAGATTGGGAATGGTGCTGGCCAGAACATGGCTATGACCGTCGCCATGCTGCAATCCCTCACCGTTCAACGTAGTCCGTCCGGCGGTAGCGCCCAGGCGACATCCCTTGCATTTCATATCGGCAGCAGCCCAGATCAAGTCGCCGATCCTCTGGAAGCCAAACATTGAGTAGTAGGTATAGAACGGGATCATATTGATCCCGTGTGTGGAGTATGATGAGGCAGCAGCAATGAAGGAAGACATCGCCCCGGCTTCAGTGATCCCTTCTTCGAGGATCTGACCGTCTTTTGTCTCGTGATAATACAGGAGGGTTTTCCTGTCGACTGGCTCATACAGCTGTCCGCGGTGTGCGTAAATTCCCACTTCGCGAAAGAGGGGGTCCATCCCGAATGTGCGCGCCTCGTCGGGAATGATGGGCACAATGTGGCGACCGATCGCCTTGTTCCGAAGGAGCTTCCCCAGCAACCGGACGAAGGCCATGGTTGAAGAGACCTCGCTCTGATCAGACCCTGCCAGGAAATCTGAGAACTGGGTGATAGAGGGAATCTCCAGAGGCGGTGCCTTTGTCCGTCTGGCCGGCACAAAACCATTTAACGCCTTCCGTTGCTTGAGCAGATATTCTGCTTCCTCACTCCCAAGCGGAGGCCTGTAAAACGGCGCGTCTGCTATCTCCTCGTCGCTGATCGGGATATCGAAGCGGTCACGGAACTCGCGCAGCTCCTTCTCATTCATCTTCTTCTGCTGGTGAGTGATATTCCTTCCCTCACCGGCTTCGCCCAGTCCGTATCCCTTCACAGTCTTCGCCAGGATTACAGTCGGAGCGCCCTTGTGCTCAACGGCACGCTTTAATGCGGCGTAGACCTTTTGCGGGTCGTGACCTCCGCGACGCAGACTTCGTATCTGGTCGTCGCTCAGATGGTTCACCAGATTGAGCAACTCCGGATACTTACCGAAGAAGTGTCTGCGCGTGTAGCTTCCAGGCTCTACGGAGTATTTCTGGTAGTCACCATCCACTGCTTCTTCCATTCTTTTGAGCAGAAGGCCGGACGGGTCTGCTTTCAGCAGAGGATCCCAGTCGGACCCCCAGATCACCTTAATGACGTTCCACCCGGCACCTCTGAATGCTGCTTCGAGTTCCTGGATGATCTTACCGTTTCCACGTACCGGACCGTCGAGTCGCCGGAGGTTGCAGTTTACCACCCATGTGAGGTTGTCGAGATGCTCCCGGGAGGCAAGCGTGAGTGCACCGAGCGTCTCTGGTTCATCGGATTCACCGTCGCCCGGGAAGCACCAGACCCTTGGCTCTTCGCCCTTGAGGAATCCTCGAGAACGCAAGTACCGGTTGAAGCGGGCCTGATAAATGGACATGATGGGCGCGAGGCCCATGGAGACCGACGGGAACTGCCAGAATGAAGGCATCAGGTACGGGTGCGGATACGATGAAAGTCCGTTGGCCGAGAGGTCCTGCCTGAACGAATGAAGCGCAGCCGGCTCCAACCGTCTCTCGAGGTACGCCCTCGAATAGATGCCCGGTGAAGCGTGCCCCTGGAAATAAACCTGATCTGCCGGCCGGTCACCATCCCCACCGCGGAAGAAATGATTGAACCCCACCTCGTACAGCGTCGCGGACGAGGCAAAGGTGGATATGTGTCCGCCGAGTCCGCTATGCACCCTGTTCGCCTTGACCACCATAGCCATGGCGTTCCAGCGGATCAGGCTCTTGATCACGCGTTCGATTTCGCGGTTGCCCGGGTATTGGGGTTCTTCTTCGGGAGGGATGGAATTCAGATACGGAGTGGTGACAACACACGGAACCTCGAGGCCAGCCTTGCGGAGACGGGCCGTCAGCCGGTCGAAGAGCAGCGGCACACTGCCCGATGCTCTCTCCAGCACCGATTCAACGAGAAGCTCGAGCGAATCCAGCCACTTGTCGCGGCGACCAGGGGGTGTTTGCGTAAGGCCTGACTGTTGCTTATTTTCGATTCCCACTCCCGTGAAGCTCTCTTCTTCTTCAACGAACTTCATGATGGGGGCTAATGTACGCTATTCCCGGAACTGTATCAATAAAGTGGCAAGGAAGGGCAATAGTGAAAAATCCGAAATCCGAAAATCGCCCGCCCTCGGCCGAGCTCGGGCGAGGCCGGGGAAATCCGAAGGAAATTCGAAACACAAAACCCCAATGTATAAATTGCTCCTGTTCCCTTTTCTTTAGGAATGGAAGGGGTGGTGGAAGAAACGAGACTCGGCCCTCCGTTTTGAATATTCACTATTTCGGATTTCCAGGTTGTTTTGGCCCGCCCCTTTCCTTCGATATTCGATATTCGTTTTTCGGGTTTAACCATGTTTCTGCTTGACCTAACCCTCCCTACACCCGCCGAAAACCTTGCCTGCGACGAGGCGCTTCTCGACATCGCCGAGGAAGGTGGAGACACTGAGGTTCTTCGTTTCTGGGAGTCGCCGACGTACTTCATCGTGCTTGGAAGTTCCAACCATGCGGCACGCGAAGTGCAGCTTGACCTTTGCGAACGCGACGGTGTGCCGGTTCTTCGCCGGCGGAGCGGAGGTGGAGCCGTGCTGCAGGGACCGGGCTGCTTGAGCTATTGCCTGGTTCTGCGGATGGACAGCGAGGGTTCGACGATAGCAGAAACGAACGCATTCGTTCTGCAACGGCATGCAGAGATGCTCTCGTCTCTGCTTGGCAAACCTGTGCGTCGCGAGGGACTGACGGATCTTGCCGTTGGCGGAGTAAAGGTTTCCGGAAACTCCCAGCGACGCCGGCTCCGGTACCTGATGTTCCATGGGACGTTCCTGCTCGGGTTTGATCTCGGAATGATCAGCCGGTACTTGCTCAGTCCCTCGAAGGAGCCCGCCTACCGAAGAAACCGCACACATGAAGAGTTTCTGACGAAAATCCCGCTCCCTCCGGAACGCATCAAGGACGCAATGAAATCTGCCTGGAATGCGGGGGAAAATCTAAGCAGCATCCCCATGGAGAAGGTCAGGGAACTTGTCCGGTCGAGGTATGGGGTTACGGAGTGGAATTTGAAGTTGTAGGAAAGCCAAATCGAGTTCTCGACTGTGTTTCGAGAGCTGGCGGTTGATTGAGGATCACGCCCCTTAAGACCGCGAAGAGAATTCACCAGGGACCTGACGCAGATTGGAGAGAATCGCATCGCAGAGCTCATCCACGCTGTATTCGGTCAATACAGGATCATTTTCAACG
Organism: Bacteroidota bacterium; assembly: GCA_036769325.1. GTDB lineage: Bacteria > Bacteroidota > Ignavibacteria > UBA10030 > UBA6906 > DAIPLH01. The sequence continues at coordinate 803 of DAIPLH010000107.1, read as the reverse complement.
GCTGCGCGAATGCGCTCATCCAATATGTCGGTACCCCCTTCGCTGTTCTCCCTGAACCAGGCAATGAGCGGATTGAGCCGGACATAGCGCTCAATGAAATAGTGAGCGCGATCGTCTCTGATGATACGATCATGAAAACCGCTTTGCCAAAGAGGACCCCTGCTAGGGGTCTCCTCTCGGGCTTGCTTTGTGACCACTGACTTGAAGGATCGAATTACTGTCGAGAGACTTCCAGGCTTTGGGGAAATCTTCGAAAAGTAATTCCCCCTTCCACTCCTTTCCAATCCCTCCATTGACCAGCTTTCGGAGAGAATGTATTCTCTTTGAGTGTACTCCCCTTTGTTGGAGGATGTTGCATGCAACATCCCCCCTGGTGATGGAGTCCCCTTCATTCGAGTGTTTCCTCTTTTTGAGGTGGGGCTTTCTCTCAGCACAACTATGCCATGAATATGATCAGGCATGATCTGGAATGCCCCAAGTCCTACACCCTCATGATGATCGGGGATTTCCCTCCAGCACCGATCAGCAATCTCTCCAATCCGGGATAGGATTACTTTCCCGGATTTGATTTCCCCAAGAACTCTTCTTCTGTGGTTCGTTTGAAAAGTAACAAGGTAGGAACCGGGGTTGCGATAGTCGAACCCTTCAAACGCATTGACCTCTGTGCTGCCGCCATGAGACATCCAGTTAAGACTGCAAGCAGCGGGCATCAAAGCAAAAATCTATCAGGCGGGCGTTGTTCGCGTGGCCTAGATTCAGATCTTCTTGTCCACCGCCCCCCTCAAATCACCTCGGCAACACTC
>DAIPLH010000106.1:8212-8426 GCA_036769325.1 Bacteroidota bacterium | reverse complement strand
CGGTGATCACGGCTTTCGACCTCACAAACGGTACACGGCTCTTCTCCAGCGAAGCAATTGGCGCAGGCTATATTCAGCAGGTTGCACCGTTCGTCGGGCCGGACGGTACAGTGTATGCCCCGCGATCTCAGAACAACCCGATCACCGATTACCTCGTTGCACTGCAGGATACGGGAACCGGCTTCAAGGAGAGGTGGCGTGTCCCACTTGGGTT
>DAIPLH010000106.1:0-8202 GCA_036769325.1 Bacteroidota bacterium | reverse complement strand
GACGTCACGTACCCGCCCGTCGGCGCTGTGGTCGTCGGGCCCGACGGGAGCGTCTTCAGCTATTCACGGTCGTACCGGGTGATCAGGATTGATCCGGAGGATGGAACTGTCGTGGATAGCTCGGATGTGATGGTGAGCGATTTTTATCAACCCAGAATGGCTGTCGGAAGAGCGGGTAATGTCTTTGTGACGAACGGCGGCTTCAGTCAGGGAGCCCTGTATGCATTCTACGCCGGTAACCTTGGTCTTAACTGGTCGACTGCAATTCCGAATGTCAATGTGGGTGGACCCGCCCTTGGTTCCATGAGTTCGCTCGTTGTCTGTGGCATAGGAACAGATGTCAGAATGTATCAGACTACCGATCCGCTTTCTGTTGAGACCGGTGACGGAACAGTCACGGAGACTCCTTTCCTTGCCCAGAACTATCCGAATCCTTTTAATTCCATTTCGAATTTTGAATTTGGCACTTCGGATTGGGGAGATGTGTCATTGAAGGTGTTTGATGTCCTGGGCAGGGAAGTGACAACGATAGTCAGCGAAAGGCTCGCTCCCGGCACGCATACGCGCCGCTGGGATGCAGCCGGACTTCCCAGCGGGACATACTTTTTCCGTCTTTCCGTGGCACAGGCGAACGGTGAGACATTCACCCAAACTCGCAGAACGCTGTTGATCAGGTAGGCATTCACCAAACCCACACCATCGGGAGTTTATGGACAAGAAAATCAAGCTTTACACCATTCTTTGCTCAGTCTTCCTGAGCGCACTCATCCTTGCTGAGATCACGGGAAGCAAACTGGTTCAGATCCCGGTGACAGCTAATCTTCTCTTCACGATGACGATGGGTGTTGTTCCCTTTCCGATCACCTTCATCGTTACGGATATCATCAATGAGTATTTTGGAAGGAAGGGGATCCGGTTCGTCACGTTTACAGGCATGGCGATGATCCTGCTGGTCTTAGGGATTCTGCAGATCGACATGCTCATCCCGGCTGCGAGCTTTTCACCGGTTCAGGATGACGCGTTTAACGCTGTATTCAGCGCCTCCGGGCGTATTATTGTCGGTTCCCTCGTCGCGTACATGATCGGCCAGCTTGTTGACATCTACGTGTTTCATTTTCTCCGTGAGAAAACAGGATCGCGGTTACTCTGGCTTCGGGCAACAGGATCAACCATCGTTTCCCAGCTCATTGATTCATTCGTTGTTCTTTTCATTGCCTTTGGCGGGGTGCTAGCAGCAGAGCAGATCGTCGAGGTCGGATTAACCAACTACATCTACAAATTCCTCATCGCTGTGGCGATTACGCCGCTTCTCTATCTAATCCACAATCTGATCGACAATTATCTCGGGAAGGAACTGGCGGAGGCGATGATGGAGGAAGCGCACCGGGTGGGGGAACCGCACTAGAAGGGGAAAAACAGTTAACGATTAGCAGTTAATCAGTAACCTCTTTTGAGACTAATCATTGGCGCTTAGCGGGTTTCATATCATCTTTTGAAAGACCAGTTGGGGTTTGATTAATCAAACCCCAACATAGAACAAACACACCAGAAAGAAGCGGGATCCCAGCATTTGGGGATGGCATGGAGCGGGGTAGAAAAAACCGGTTAACGGTCAACACTTATCACTTAATCATTAATCGTTTTTGTTCACCAGAATCAGACCGCTAAGCAGTCTAGTTTCCAACCACAAGAACAATGAGTTTACAGTTTGATCGAACATCTGGAAATATCTCTTTGATATCAACCGCCAGAGCGTCGCAACTGAAGGCACTCTTCTTTGTCCTATCCTGTTCGTTCATCTCCTGCGAAACCTCCGCTCCCCCCGTAGGTGGTAACGGCCCAACCACTGGCAAGCGAGACTATGTCTGGTCTCGAGATACGCTCGCCTATCCTGGGAGTTTTCAAACGTCAATGAGGAGCATGTATGGGGTTTCCTCAGATAACGTTTACATCGTCGGACACAACGCCGTCAACAATGGAAAAATGTATCACTATAACGGAACCACATGGTCCCCAGTTTCCCTTTCGCACATCCAAGGGGCCATCGATCTCCATGATATTCATGGAACTTCGGCAAATGACATTTGGGTGTCTGGCGAGGAGATATATTTCGATCCGGTCAAAATGCAGTTCCTCGATTCCAGTTTGGTCATTCGCTTCGATGGTGTCGCCTGGACAAAACTTGCAATCCCGAAGGGCTCAGCGCTGTACGCCATTTCAGTTGGTTCACCGACTCAGGTCCTTGCTGGAAGCAGCAAAGGCACAATTCTTCAATTCGATGGAACAGTCTGGAGGCGATATGAGCTTGGAGAGGAACTTTTTGTCGTTTCCGTTGCATCTCTTTCGCCAACGGAGGGATATGCCGTAATCAACCGTGAAGATCGTGCAATTCCGGTTGATTCATCAGGCTACTTCCTCTATTCGTTCAATGGCAACACCTGGAACGTGATTGATTCCATCATGCTAATACCCGGATCGCCACCAGGACATTTTGGGCTCGAGTTGAGTATTTGGGACGGTAAGCTGTACTCATCTTCATCCAACGTTTATCGATATGTGGAATCTGAGTGGGAACTTGTTGTAGAGGCTCAGGTCGGTCACATGTGGATGAGTTCTCCGGAGAATATCGTCGCTGTTGGGAGGAAATTGTTCCACTACAATGGGGTCGATTGGAAGGAGTTCTCAGAAGTTTATCCGATGCCCCTTGGATTAGATTGCTATACCGATGGTTCTGAGGTGTTCATTGTTGGAAATAACGGGACACAATCCACAATCCTGCATGGAGAATAGATCGGTATGGGAGGATCTCATTGGAATAGCTCCCTTTCTGGTGGGAGCGGCCTTCATGCTCTCTGTAACGGGGCATGCACAAGGGACCGTAGCGTCATCACAGCAATCAAACTTCTCTCCCGACTATCTCAATCAATCTGTCGGAATTGTGGAACAGGACTCGCTTGATGTACCAACCCTCAATTCACACAGAAATAAGGATCATGGTTCATGGGTTGGACTTAGAATGGGCTTGCAGGCGAGTGGCGGGCCAATATCCGAACGCTGGACTGTTCTTGCTGTTTACGAGTACCGTATGAAGAATGCAATGTCCTTTCCTATTGAGTTTCAGGTTATCGCCCGCGATCCAAAAAACCTCCCCTTGCTCTCTTTGGGATTGAAACTCCGAACGGAAATTGCTGGTATTTCAACCATCTATGCACAAGGAGGATTTAGTTTTGGGGTCCCATCCGGATTTGCGTATGGGTTTGGCTGCGAATTTTTCTCGTCCAAGTCTGTTTGCTTGTCTTTAGATTTGAAACGAACTGTGGGGTACTATCACTTCCTAACAATAGGAGTTGCAATAAGGCCTTTTGACAAGTAAAGAGACGACAAGGTCCGATTCACTGAGAGATCGAGGATGGCGGACTCTGTACCCAGGCTATTCCATATTACGTTCTCTTTCGGTTGAGGTCCAAAATTTGTAAGTGAAACGGAATCGGTATACTCCAGCGTCGCCCAATTGCCACTTACCTGCAATACAGAATCAAGACGAGTTGTAACCTGAGAAAAAGCCTCCCCGGGAGCGAGTAGAATCTCGGTTTCAACCCCTTCAAGCCACATCCCAACCCTTTCCGCAGACATTTCGATTACTTGAAACGTGGGGTCAATCCAGAGTGGAAGGAAGTAGATTGGAGTCAGCCAGATGGTTCCTCCATTACATCCAGCTAGTGGTGCAAGGTAAAAATGGTTATCGCCCACGATAAGTTTCAATTCTTGAGTAATTGGAAGAGCATTGCTCATTCCGCTACGATAGGTTAGAGTTTGAGCTGCTGTATCAAATGTGTAGAACATAGAAGGCTCAACACAAAGTACTGGGATGGGTGAGGAGTCCGCTTCTATTATGATTGCTGTCGTGATTATTGTTCTCTCGAGAAATATATACTCTCCGAGTAATTGAGGTTCCACAGTTTCATTCGAACACGCTGGGATCAAGAAGGACATCATGAGGAGGCCAATGACTCGGCCATCCAGAAAAGCGAAATGATTCCTCAAAAAGACCTCTCAAGCGCTAGTTTTGCTCTAGAATCTCTCTCGTGACCCTCCGCGCCACTGTATCGCCGGCCGCAGTGATAGGCAGCCGCAGCGCTGATTCCAACATGCGTTTCCCCTCTTGCTCACGACCCCAATCCAGATAGAGCTTGCCGAGTTCAAACCGATGCCGCGGGGTCTCAGGGGAGATCTCGATTGCGCGAAGAAACGCTGCTTCTGATTCCTCAAAACCTCCCTCGGGTATGCTCTCGAGGAAGATGCTTGCCATTTGTCGCTCAAACCAGCTCACACTGCCGACGGTAAAATAATACGATCCAAGAATTGACCATGTGGCGTCATCGTCCCGACGAAGGGCGAGTGCAAGGTCGAGTTCTTTCTTGATTTCATTGGCAAGCAGTATTCTTGTTTTCCCTCCGACAAACAGTGCCCTGTTTCCGAGGGCCGCCGCAAGCCACGTGTGTCCTTCAGCCTTCGAAGGTTCAAGTTCGATGCAGCGCCGGGCGTGCGACTCGGCCTGGCGGTAGATTTCTTCCCTCTGGTCCCGGGGGGCTACCTCACCTGCAGTCACAAGGACGCGGGCGAGGCGCCAATGGATTTCCGGGTTCTTTGGCTGAATGCGCAGGGCCGACTGGTACAACTCCAGCGCCGCAGGGTAATTGATAGACATGAACTCCCCATCCCCCTCCTCGATCAGAGATGTGTGATCTCCGGCCCATAGCATAGCGAACAGAAGGAGAAGGGTCATCAGGAGTTCGCCTCTTTTAGATGTTCTTTCGAGGTCCGGTAGACTGTTCCTTTGAAGAGGCCGACCTTGGCTCCGTTTTGATTCGTAATGGTGATATTGTAGATGCCGATCCGGTTTGTAAGGCTTACTTCCTCGGCCACTGCTGTCAGGGTGTCTCCGACATTAACGGGTGCCGGGTACGAAATGGAGGCTTCGAGCGCGACAGCGAGACGGCCATACGCGTTTGAGGCAAAAGCGAGGGCGCTGTCCCCAAATGCGAACGTGACACCTCCGTGCACAATCCCGAACCCGTTGAGCATGTCCTTCCCGATCTTCATCGTGAGTCTGCAACGCCCCGGCTCAGCCTCCTTGATTTCTATCCCGAGTAGTTGACTGAACCGGTCTTTGGCGTACATCCCCTGAACGATCTTCATGGCTTCAGCATGTGAGGGAGTTTTGTCTGGCATAATGGCCCCTTAAAAAAACGGAAAATCTAGAGGAAATCCGAAGCACAAAGGAAGCCCGAAATTCGAAACACGAATGACCGAAACAGGCCCTACGGTCTCGAGATTTGGCCATTCGATCCTTCGTGCTTCCTTCGGATTTCCCCGGCCTCGCCCGAGGCTCGGCCGAGGGCGGGCGATATTCGAATTTAGTGCTTGCTTCTCGGTGCTTGTTCTCCTGCCTCCACACGGATCGGCAACTGGTTTTCATCCGGATGAATTGGACAGGTTGCGAATTCCGTGAAAACGCAAGGCCAATTGTAGGCCTTGTTGAAGTCAATAACGACATTTCCTGAGTCATCAGGCAACGGTGTATAGAGCTGACGCCCTGCCCCATAAGTTTCCAGGCCGTTCGTTTCATCTCCGAACATCAGAAAAAGAGTCCCGTCGGCTCCTTCCTCAACTGCAGCGAGGAGCTGCAACTGCTTTCCCTCGAGCGTGAATGCGAGAACTCCAGGGAATGAAAAAGTCTGAGGCGGTCCGCTGAGCGCCGGAACCTGCACGACTCTTGGGGTTTCGAACCGGTTGAAATGTGCCCTGACCCGCCACGTGGTATCGATTGGAAAGTACTCCAAGCCTTTGAATTCCGCCCTCGTCTTGCTCTGACTGTCCTTGATGCGAATGCCAAGCTGATCCCCTCGCTTGATGACGTACAGACGGAGGGTTTCGTGTCGCAGCATCGTGGGCCCTGCTTCGTGAGAGTCGTTCCTGAGGTCTACCGAAGTTATCAGGGTATCGTCGGCAAATACCTTGACTCCGCTTGCGGCCTCGAATCTCACCTGCTCGCCCACTTTCCAGAATGACCCCAGAGCCTCCGGAGCCCGGTCGGCAGGAAGTGGAACGCTGTTCCCCGGTCCCGATCCGCATTTGTTCTCACCCTCTTCCAACCATTCAAGCCCGATCAATGTGAGCCAGCCGGTCTCGGAGGTCAATCTTGTCAGACGTTGTTGCCTCCACTCTTCAATCTCTTTTTTGTGTGCCGCTGAATCTGAGACAGCGGGCTGTGCGTTGCAACTTGCCAGCGAGAAGAGAAAGGCAATTGTTGTTCCCAGGAAGATGATTGAGTTGTGTCGGCTCGAATCACCAAGCTCATGTTTTCTTCGTGCCTTTGTGCCTTGGCCCGGCCTTCGGGCCGAGGCCTCGTCTCGAGACGGGTGGTTAAGTTTTCTAAGATGGAATCGGGACACAGAACTCCTTGCGAAGGTTCGTGAAACGGGTTTGCAGTGTGGCCAAAATGTCTTTGCCGGCCCGGTTCTGAATGCGCCTGCCATCGATTTCGACGACGGGAGTCAATTCGCCCATCGTCCCGGTTGCGAACACCTGATCGGCATTGTAGAACTCTGTCAGCGAAAGATTCCGTTCAGCGATGGGAATCCCAGAAGACACGGCAATATCCATGACAAGCCCGCGTGTGATGCCATGCAGGCAGGCATCGGGATACGGTGTGAAGAGCCTTCCGTCCTTCACCATGAAGATGTTGGTGTCGTTCAGTTCCGAAACGAAGCCGTTGACATCGAGCATCAACGCGGCGTCCACGCCCGCAACATTGGCCTGAATCTTTGCCTGAATATTATTAAGGAGGTTATTGTGATGAATCTTGCTGTCCAGATGGCGTGGTGAATTCCGGACCACCGATGAAGTTATGACGCGAATCCCTTTCTCATTGTCGTAGACCACAGGTTTCCACTCTGCAAGAACGATGAGGAATGTGCCCTGTTGGTTGAGCCGCGGATCCATTCCGGATGTGACCTTCTCGCCCCTGGTGAGGGTGAGCCGGATATGTACCCCATCCCTCATGTTGTTGGCTTTCAGAGTCGAGAAGATCGCATTGCGGACAAAATCGATTGTCGGAATGCCTTCGAAGGCAAGCGCATGCGCGGATGCGAACAGGCGTGACAGGTGCTTGTCGAGACAGAATACGCCTCCGTCGTAGACCCGCAGGCCTTCCCAGACCGCGTCTCCGCCTTGAACGCTGCTGTCGAAAACGGAAACCTTCGCTTCCTGCCGCGGATAGAGCCGGTCCCCGACCCAGATCTTGATTGCCTTATTTTTCGGATTGTACGCCTGAAGCATTGTCTGTCAATTCTCCGCTTTGATTGCATGTTCGACTATTGATTCGTATAGCGGAAGCGATTCCTCGTACAGCGGCCGGAGAAACAAGGGGAGGGGGCGGTTGCTCGTGGGCTGGGGCTGAAACCCGCTTGACTGATGGACATTGCCATACCAGTGCTTCGCCCAGATGCCATCCTCGGGTCTTGGTCCCGGTTTCCACGAAAGCATGGCCCCGTCAAAGCCAATGCCGAGCTGTTCACAGAGTTTCCGAAGAACCCCCTCAGGATCACGCAACAGTTCGCCGGAATCAAGCACCAGGGGGTGCTGCCCGATTCCCTGGAGCCAGGTGAAGAGCTCATGCTGTTTACGGACACCGATATCATCCATGCCCGGGCGTCCGATGACCTGCGCAAAAGACGCTATGAGCTGCTTCGGGTTTCGAATCAGGAACACGTTCCGCACACCCCTGAAAAATCGTTCGTCGATATCAATCAGGTGATGGGCCATGTTTTTGATGAAAAGCGTGCCTCTTTGCAGGTTTTTAAGGAGCTGTTCAACGACTTTTGCCTGAGCAGTCTCCATTGACCCGATGATCGCTTCCTTGTCCGGGTGATCCACAGGTCTGATCGAGAGGTAGTATCCATAAAAGGGCTCATCGACCACGACCGTATCGCGTCGTTGTGCAAAGGAATACATCAACGCGGTGGAAATATTCCGTGGGCTTGATATGAGATTGATTCGGAGCACTTCGGTTCGGGACAGATGGAATGGAGTTCAAGAATACAGACTTTTCCGTTGGGAATCAATGCCAGCTACCAAAACCAACCAACTTCATCAATCTGCGTTCCCTGTTCGATGTTCGATGTTCACAGGGCCCTATCG
>DAIPLH010000105.1:1154-8437 GCA_036769325.1 Bacteroidota bacterium | reverse complement strand
AATGCGGGATGATGAGGAGGATCAGGAGAAAGCGTATTCTCTGTCGTCACATATGCGGTCAGACCATCAGTCGTAAAGACAACCCCGTGCGGTTGTTTTCCGACGTTCGCGATCGTGGTTACCGTGAAGTCCGGGATACTGATGACGTCCACACTATTCAGATCGAAATTGCACACAAACGCTTTTGACCCATCAGGTGTAATCGCCACATGGATCGAACGTCCGCCGATCGGAATAATCTTTGATGGTTTTGTGGGATCAAGAACAAGATCAAAGACAAAAACATTCTCGGCCCCCTGAGCATAGTCGGTTACAAACAAGTAACGATCGTCCGGTGTCATCGCGAGAAGATACGGCTTCGCAGGGGAAGTGATGGAGCCAAGGGTGTCGAGAAAAACCGGGGAGGTGGAGTTATCTGCAGTGTGAATCAGTGTAAGGTTCCCTGTGTCAACATTTCCAACATAGGCGCTTGACGCGTCATGAGTCAGGACAATTCCGTGCGGCCTCGATGTATAAGGAGGAAAGCCGGGAATAGTTGACAGTACCTGCATTGTTGATGTGTTGACGAGTGTTACAAGTCCGACCGTCGAATTAAAATTGGAAACATACACACTGTCACCGGTCGGTGTGATCGCCAGGTCTGCTGGCTGGAATGGAATTGGCAGCATTCCAACCAGTTCGTAAGTCGAAGCGGAGAACTTCCAGAGCTCCTGCGAATTAATCAGCGTCACATAAAAGAACTCGCCTTGCGGGTCGACCTTCACATGGTGTGGCGATCCGAACTGGAACGCCGGATTGTACTCCTTCCCGACTGGGATGTACCGGGAAACAAAATTTGTTTCGACATCAATCACGGCAAGCAGGTCCTCTGAAGCGCAAACTGAGATCAACCGTCCCGATGGGGAAACGCTGAAGGGGATCTCTCCCTGCTCATTTCTTGCTCCCTCATCGATCCACCTCATGAGGGTTTGAATCTGGTCGGCGGGAAGATTGAACCCGGCAAGGGGCATGTGGGGATAAGCAACGGGAGCGAGAAGGGTGTCGCTGTTCGCATGAAAGATGACGTAACTCTTGGATGACCGGAACGGCACGATGACAGAGTTATCCTTATCCTCACCGTAGAAAATGTCCTCCCACGTCTGCATTGAAAACTGTGCGTTGTGGGTGATCTTCGAGAGACGCTGAGGAGCGGGAGCTGCATCCGGGCCCACATGACAACTGGAAACAGCACAGCTACTGGTGAAGATCGGCTGTATGTGTGTGTCGAAACTGATTGTTGTGACCTGAGAGTAATCAAATGGCCGGCCGATCCCTGCAGCAGTTGCGGTTCCGGAGAACCTCTGACCATCGATGGCATCCACAGGTACCAGGCGGTAGTAGTACGTCTGCCCGTTTGTTAGCTGTCCATCCTCAAACCTGTTCGCGGTACCGGTCACTGTCCCAATCATCGTGGAAGAAGAAGGAGAGAAATCAGCCTGGGTACTTCTGTGGATATCGATTTCATCCGGGATGCCCGTTTCCAGGCCCGTCCAGCCAACAGTGACAGAACCGTTGCCATTGATCACGAAAACCGACTCAATCGTAGGTTCAACCTGAACATCAGTAGCTTGATCCTGACAGCCCGCAGCAAGCAGTCCAATGGACAGAATCAGGACTACTAAATAGCCGGGTAAATGATTTGTCATGTTCCTTCGACTCAAAAAATTTCCTCCCTCCAATTCCGGGGTTTGATCAGGCAGGCCGATGTAGTTCTCCGTTCATCGCAGTCCTCTGGCCGGACCATCTCCAGCCGCACCTTACAAGATACGCTAAGGAAATCATGAGTGCAATTGCGGGAATTGAACCGCCCGTCTCGAGACGAGGCCTCGGCCGAAGGCCGGGCCAAGACGCCAAGAACGTCAAGAGTCTTATTGAAACCACCACGAGTACAACGGGTGGCGGCATCACGGGGAAGGAAGTCTTTGAATTAGAGGTGGTTAAATCATCAGGGGAAGAACCGGGGAGGATACTGCTACTTCGCTTTCACAACTCCATCAAGCATTTCCCTGATCTTGGAGAGGACATCGTCAAGTCTGTATGGCTTCTGGACGAACATGTCGGCGCCTGCTTTATCCATCTCCGCCTTCGCATCGGGGTCAAAGTACCCGCTCGCCACGAGGATGGGGGTGTCGGGTAATGCGGAGCGAATGTGTTTCACAAGCTCCCAGTTTCCGAGCCTTGGGAGGCCGAGGTCCGTGATGACGAGGTCCAGCGAGTCCTTGTTTTCGAGGAGGAACTCGAGCGCTTCTACTCCATCCGCAGCCGTGAAGACTTCATAACCCTTCAACTGAAGTACGTTCTTCACAAGGTCCGAGAGCATTTTTTCGTCTTCAATCAACAGGATTGTCTCCGTTCCACCATCAGACGCGTGCCCGTTTGAGCCAGCCGGTTTCCTCGTCTTCACTTCCTGGGGAACTGTTGGGAAATACAGATGAAACGTCGTCCCTTCACCAATTTCACTTTCGAAATCAGCAAACCCCTCATGGCTTTCCATCACCCCATAGACTACTGCAAGCCCGAGCCCTGTTCCTTTCCCGACGCCCTTCGTTGTGAAGAATGGTTCAAAAATCCGCCTCATGGTCTGTTCATCCATTCCGGAACCTGTGTCCGACACACTGATGCAGACATACGCGGATCGCTTCGCATCAGGGAATCGCTCAGCGACGAGCTTGCCGGCAACTGCCTTCGTAATGAACGTCAGCTTCCCACCGTCGGGCATGACGTCCCGTGCATTCACGCTCAGGTTCAGCAAGGCCTGGTGAAGCTGATTTGCGTCCGCCGTGATCAGTGGTAGCTTCGGATCAAGGTCAGCAGAAAAGGTGATGTTCTTCGGGAATGTCGCCTCGAGCATCTGGATGAGTTCTTTGACGACGTTGTTCGCTTTGACCGGCTCGAACAGGACGTCCGTCTTCCGTGCAAAGGTCAGCAATTGCCGCACGAGCCCCGTTCCCCGATCGACCGATCTGTTGATAGACTCAATGCTCTCCTGAAACTTCGCCCGATCGTCGGTCTTCCTCTCCAGTACAGACGTGTGGCCGAGAATGATGGCGAGGATGTTATTGAAATCATGGGCGATGCCCCCTGCAAGGGTTCCGAGACTCTCGAGCTTCTGCGCCTGGCGCAGTTGGCCTTCGAGAACCTTTCGTTCCGTGATGTCTGTGAGTACACCGCACAGTGCGTAGACGGCGCCGCCACCATCAAAGAGCGCGAACTTGTGGGAGAAGTAAGACGGAGCGGTCTTGTCCTGCCGGAGACGTTGTTCACCCTCAAACACAATATTGTTCCGAACCACGTCATCATCGTGTGCCGTCAGAACGGCTGCAATCTCCGCCGGGAACAGCTCGTGGTCGGTTTTTCCAATGACATCGCCGCTCATGAGTCTGAATACGGTCTCGAACTTCCGGTTGATCAGGAGATATTTTCCTTCAAGGTCCTTGACATAGATGAGGGCCGGGGTTGTATCAAGAATTGCCTGGAAGCGGCCCTGGTTTTCCATGATTGTCCGCAACGCCTGTTCCAGGTCGATATTCCGGTCATGCAACTGCGCAACTTTCTCCTTGAGCGAAGCGCTCATCTCGCCGAATTTCGCTGCAAGAAAACCCAGCTCTCCGCCAACAGTGACGCCCAACCTGTAATCGTAGTTCCCCCGGGAAACCTCGGTTGTCCCCAACACCAGGGCATCGATGGGTCGTGTGATGCTCCGTGAGATGAAATATCCCGCCGCTGCCGCGATCAGCAGGACAATGACCGAGAATGCAGCGAAGGCCTGGAGCACAGGATACAGAACAGTCTCCACTTCCTGCTGCACAGACTTGAACATCAGATACCCGGTTCCACTTGACGAACGATGGCTCTCCAGCTTCAACGGGAAGAATATCGCAAGGAACGAGTTCCCGGCAGTCCGAATGGGGAACACCCGCTCCGTACTTTCTCCGGCACTCCACAACCCGTCGAGAAGCGATGCAGGCAACTCTCCGCCTCTTTCAACGGTTGAGAGAACCGCGGTGGAATCATACACGAGGAGAATCTGGTTCCCCGTCATGGAGCTGATCAGCCTGATATCATCCTTCCGGATTGAGAAGCCAATGGTGAGGGTACCAACCATTTCCGAACCAGCGAAGATCGGGACGCTGGCAATGGTGTACGCTTCACCCGCATTGCACCAGACGTGGGACTGAGGCTCCAACTCCAGCGCGTCCGCTATGGAAGGAAAGTCTGAAAGATCGATGGGAGTTTCACGGCCATGCAGGAGGCTGGCAAGAGGCCGTCCGACCGGATCGGTGATAATAACAAGATCGCTTTGAATTTCATTGTTCAGCTCGCGTGACAGATGAAGCATCGTTCCGCGATCGCTCAGTTCGACGACTGCCTTCAGGCGTGGAGATTCTGCAACAACCTGACACGTCCGGATATTCTGTTTGGCACGGAGCCGAGTGATTTCACTGACTGTCGAATAATTGCCCTGCAACTCCTCCGCAAACCGGGCCTCGGTTTCTTCCTGAATCCAGTACCTGATCACAAAGAATGTAACCAGTTGAAGTCCAAGGACTATTCCACAAATCGACAGGAGTATTTTGTTGTGAAATCGCATTGGTCAGAATGAAAGCACGGTCTGGACGACAAAAAGGTTGTCATGCGGATCAGGGACGCCCAATGTCTGGTTCCATTCATAGACTACCTTGACCAGTGCTGCGTGCGTGATATTGACGCGAACGGAGGTTTCAAGTCTGAATACATCCGTGTCCCACTTGCCCGTATACTGCACATCTCCATCCCAGGTCAGCACAGTCAACTTGGAAACCTCATTGAAGACAAACCCTCCTGCACGCACTCCCACTCCGAGCCGGGGGGTAACGGCATATTCTGCCTCAGCGGAATATCCGAAAGCCTTCAGGTCCTGCGTGTATGCCCAGACATTGTAAAGAACCTGTCCATAGAACGAGAAATAGCCGTGTTCAATCTCAACATCGACCATTGCAATGTGCTGCGGGTAGTCATCGGGATCCTTCCCGAAGAGAAACGAGAGGCTATCACCACTCTGATCGTTCATGAAGGAACCTGTTCCATACGATGCCCCGACAGAGACCAGTGGTGCCGGTGTCACTGCAAGTCGGCCAACGACCCCGAAGCCGCTATTGGAGTTGACTCCCTCCTCGCTATATGTTCCGGTCGCGCTCGCCATTCCGTTAATCACAGCGACGCTGTAATCAAATATCCCGGCGCTTCCATAGCCCTTCATGCCGAGATCATACAATCCCTGGTCGAGCACACGAACACCATCGCCGCCCATTGCGAAAGAAGGCTCCAGAACCCAGATCTCATAATCTGATGGACACAACGATGTGAGAAATTCGTTGGTGATCGGAAGCCGGAAGAAGGGGTTCTGTTTCGGGAAGCGGCGCTCTCCTATGTTGCCGAGTGGAATGTCGACCTGGCCTGCCTGCAGATTGATCCCGGATGAAGCAATGTCGGAAAAACGGAGAGCGAAGAGGTCGACCCTGAGTTGCTGATTCTGGAGAATCCGGAAGTTGCTCAGGAATGCAATATCGTCCGAGAGGAGTACATCCACAAACAAATCCCCGCGCCAGAGAAATGTGGGGGTACCCTCGTTGAGGGCGAACTGTGTGGGTCCATTCTCCGCGTCTGCAAACCCTGCTGACGCCTGACCGCTGACCACAACCTGCGCATGGGATTCATAGCTGGATCCTGCGCTGAGGATCAGCAAGAAAACAAACGTTTTCCATCGTGGGGGTTGGGCTTGCATGGGTAGTCCGACGGGGGTCTCCGGTATCAGTATTCAAAATTGACGGACGTGGTTTCATTGGCTTTGACGGTCACGGTTTTTGTCCCTACCGTCTTCTTCCCATACCAAAAACCAAGCTGGTACGTCCCTTCCGGAAGGTTGGGAATCACATAGTTCGCTTCGTTGTCGGGTGTTGCGAAAAAGGGATTATCCATAACGAGGATTGTCGCATACATGTACGCATGAATGTCACAATACACATTCACGACGCCGGGATGGTCAAACGTGACCTTCTTACTCTTTCCTATCGGGTAACGGCCGAGGTCAAATTCCTTTGGAGAGGAATAAGAGAACACATTGTGGAACACATCATCATTGTTTGGGAAGTCAACGGTTGTTCCAACAACCACGGGAAGGACGAGCGGCCTGAACATGAGATCCTTCTGATCAAGACGGGGATTGCGTGAGGGTGGGACAATCCTCGCATTCATGACCGGCGACATCACATACACAACCGCTTTCTCAGAGAGCACGTATGGTTGAGGTTCAGCGGACGAATGAATGTGGTCTCCATAGCGATTGAGAGCCCGCGCCTCCATCATCTCCTCGAACAGACCGTCGCTCCTGGACACCGTGACCTTCCCCTTGATCGTCCCCATACCTTGAGCGTGCAGCGAGGTTGACATCGCAGCAGATAACAAGACGATGGATGTCATCCAACAAATCATGGTTACGTTCCTGTCCACACACTCCTCTTCTTATAGGAGCACACTTCGGTGCAAACAGTATGCCGGATCAGGAATTGTGAAATTTGGGGTTTTTTGCGCTCGGGAGGGAGAATCGGTGGGTAAGATTGCCCGAAAGGAATCAGGGAAAACTCTTTTCCTTCATCCCTTCAGTGCGGGACACATAAACAGCTGCGGCTATATCGCCGGTAACGTTCAGGACCGTGCGCGACATGTCAAGAATCCTGTCAATTCCATAGATAATGCCAATCCCTTCGGCTGGGATTCCAATCGTCACGAGAATAAGCATGATGACAGGGAGGGAGCCTCCCGGTACACCGGCCGTTCCAATTCCTCCGAGGACGGCAAGAAAGACGACAAGGATCTTGGCAGACAGATCAAGCTCAACACCGAAGCATTGAGCGATGAACAAAACTGCAATGCCTTCGTAAAGCGCTGTCCCATTCTGGTTCGCTGTGCTGCCGATGGTAAGGACAAAATGGGTTATGTCTCTGGGGAGCTTGAGCTTTTCTATGGAGACACGGATTGCGACCGGGAGTGTGGCGTTGCTGGAGCTTGTGGAAAATGCCGTGACCATGACCTCAGCAATCTTCTGAAAGAAGACAACGGGATTCATTTTTCCCAGAAATCGGATGAGGAAAGAATATGTAACGAACTGATGAAACGCTAGCGCACATAGCACCAGCACAACAAACTGGAGGACGACCGCGAACACTGAGATACCGAGAGTTGCGATGGTCGTAAAGAGCAATGCG
>DAIPLH010000105.1:0-1139 GCA_036769325.1 Bacteroidota bacterium | reverse complement strand
CAGGGCCGACACGCGTGAACGGTCTGCAATAATCAGAGCCACTCCAACCATTAACGCGAAGAACATGATTGACAGAAGGCCGCCCCCCTTGTGGGAAGGATCAAATGCATGAACCATCTCCTCAAGAGGATTCCTCGGCACGATTGAACTGAGAAAGTCCCCGAACCCCTTTTCGCTTTGTACCGATTGCTCCAATTTGGACGATGCACCTCCATATTGCTCGATGAGGCTCCTTTGCTCTTCAGCAGTGAGGTTTTCGCCCGGCCTGAACACCTCAACCGCGGTGACACCGATTGCGACCGAAAGACCGGAGACAAGGATAGCGAATCCCA
Source organism: Bacteroidota bacterium (assembly GCA_036769325.1). Lineage (GTDB taxonomy): Bacteria > Bacteroidota > Ignavibacteria > UBA10030 > UBA6906 > DAIPLH01. Next base: position 807 of record DAIPLH010000105.1, on the reverse strand, counting down.
GCGTACGGACGCCCACCCGTCCGACTTTCCGGATGTCCCCCAGGTCCGAAACCCCAAGAGCGAGGGCGGAGATAATCAGAGGTATGACCATCATGAAAATGAGGCGGAGGAAGATTTCGCCTACCGGACGAACGAAGGAAACAACCGATGCGACAGTCACACTGTCAATCGAAAACACATGAACAGCGGCACCGGCCAGGACGCCGGCCAGCATACCAAGGAAAATCCCGGAATGGGATTTTCTGGTTGAGGGTTCTTCAGTTGAATCGGGCATTAAACATGAAGGATGAGCGAGTTAAATTGAACCGCCATGACGCAATGACGCCAAGGAAGATAAGAATAAGGGGACGTCGATTATGCAGAAACAGGGGGATCAATTTGGTGGTGAAAAGAGTCGTGGGTCCTAAAAGGGTTTTGAGCAACCAACCCGGATTTTTTCTTGGCGCTCTTGGCGCCTTGGCGGTTTTCTCCCTAGAAAAAAACCATGCTGATTGCGGTTATTGCTGTGATTCCGACAATGATATCCATGGGGATCCCAATCTTCAGATAATCCGAAAACTTGTATCCTCCGGGTCCCTGAACCATCAGACTGGTCTGGTAACCAATGGGGGTTGCAAAGCCGCAGGAAGCCCCAACAGTAACAGCATAAACGAAGGGGCGGACATCCAGATTCAACTGGGCCGCAACCGACAACGCGATCGGGAAGAGAATCGCGGCGGCAGCATTGTTGGAGACGATTTCGGTGAGCGCAACTGCAGAAAAATAGACGGCGGCGAGGACGGCAATAACACCGTATGGCGTGCCGAG
>DAIPLH010000104.1:0-8465 GCA_036769325.1 Bacteroidota bacterium | reverse complement strand
AAAATACCTTTTGTGTGTCCTCAGGGGAGACCAACTGTCATGCGTCTCTCATTGGAAGAACTCGACAGGCGATTCGGCCGGAGCTTGCCGTAGTCGGATGAAGGGCAGGGTACTTCTGAAATGAAAAGTGTGGTGGGTCCCAGTAAAGGGGGGGTGCAATGAGAACATGTTCTGATCATCGATCAAATCACCGCGGGGAAATGGTTGCCCTATTGGTGATAAGCTTGTCCTTTGGTTCAGGGCAATTGATCGGACAACCCCTTTCCGCAGAATTCTATACATCAACGAAGAAGCTCTCGCCCTTGGCAACGGCTGCACCAGGTGATCAGTTCACGAAGATTACTGTTGGTGATGTTGTTACTGATGATGGAGAAGCAGTAGCAAGTAGCTGGGCCGACTATGACACCGATGGCGATCTCGACCTGCTTGTAATCAACTATGGTCACAACGATTTCTTCTATATCAATGGTGGCGAGGGCACGTTTACACGAATGACGGCGATTCATATTATTCATACCGGCAATTCCAATGCTGGCAACTGGGCAGACTACGACAACGATGGGGATCCTGACCTCATTGTAGCAAACAATGGACAGTGGTACGATATGGAATCCTGGTTCACAAATAATGGAGACGGGTCTTTCAACCAGATCGTTATTGGCACTCTCCCCAACGATGGTGGCGGGTCACAGGGCATCTGCTGGGCTGACTACGACAACGACGGTTATGTCGATCTCTTCATCCCGAACGGTTTTTTCGGCCCTGAAGACAACTCACTCTTTCATAACAACGGCGATGGTACATTCACGAAGATCACAACAGGCGACATTGTCAGTAACGGTGGAACGTCGAGGGATGCAGGTTGGAATGACTATGACAACGATGGCGACGTGGACTTACTTGTATTGAATTCGAGCATTGAGGATAACTTCTTCTACATAAATAATGGAGACGGCACTTTCAAGAGAGACCTCTCCATTAGTGTCCTCCAAGACGGTGCCAGTTCGTACGGGAGAGCATGGGGGGACTATGACAATGACGGAGATTCAGATCTGTACATTGCATGCCTTGGCAACGACGCTTTATTTAGGAACAATGGTGACGGCTCTTTTGCGCAGGACACTACAACAATAATCGCGCACGACGATAGAGATACCCCATCTGGGACTTGGGGTGATTTCGACAACGATGGTGATCTGGATTTGTTTACCGTGAATTGGTCTGATGAGGGAAACTTCCTCTACATCAATGACGGCAGTGGTGTGTTTGTTAAGGACACGACTAGCATTGTGACAAACGATCCAGGCGATTCACAAGGTGTCTCATCCGCTGATTATGATAATGATGGCAATCTTGACATTTATGTAACCAATCCTGATGGTCCGAATTTTCTCTATCGGAACAACGGAAATGGAAATAGTTGGATTAATATCCTATGTGTGGGGTCTCTCTCGAATAAATCGGGAATCGGTGCAAGGGTAAGGGCGAAGGCCACGATAGAGGGTGCACCGGTTTGGCAACTCCGAGAAATTGAAGGGCAAAGCGGGCACCGGAGTCAAAACAGCATCAATGTTGAATTCGGCTTCGGGAATGCTTCCATTATTGATACCCTTACAATCGCTTGGCCGAGCGGAGTATTCGACCTCTACACGAATGTAGCGGTAAATCAGTTTATTACGGCGACAGAGGGCCAGTCTACTGGGGTGGGTGATGACGCATTCGGCGACTTGCCGACTGAATTTGATTTGAAACAGAATTATCCGAACCCTTTCAACCCGACCACGGTCATTAAATATGACCTTCCTCAATCCAGTCGAGTGATCCTAAGAGTCTTCAACATGCTCGGTCAGGAAGTATCGACTCTGGTCGACGGTGAGCAAGAAGCTGGCTCTTACGAAGTTCATTTCAATCCTGCTGGAAATGCGTCCGGTGCATACTTTTACCGCTTGCAAACTGGCAGCTATATTCAAACAAGGAAGTTGGTTTTGTTGCGGTGATTCGTCAAGTCCCGAAGATTCCCCCAGTCTTTTCACGATATGATCCCCTCTGCGAGTTCTCTGCGCTCTCCGCGTCTCTGCGATTTCTGTTCGTTGAATTTATGACACTACCCAGTGGTTATTGAACTTCAACGATGAAATGACTTTATTGCCACTCAACCGGCAACAGAAAAGGGGTATGGACATGAGCACAAACAACCTGGATCAGATCAAAAACACAAAACGGGAATGGACCGCGAAGACTGCTGCTTCGCGCTCGATCCAGGCTAAGTTTACAACGGTCAGCGGCCAGCCGATTGAGATGCTCTACACTCCTGATGATATTTCCAACAACAATTTTCTGTCAGACATTGGATTCCCCGGGGAGTATCCATATACACGTGGGATCCATCATAACATGTACCGGGGTAAGCTCTGGACCATGCGCCAGTTCGCAGGGTTCGGGACACCCGAGGACACGAACGAGCGGTATCACTATCTCCTGGAGCACGGACAAACCGGCCTTTCGGTCGCGTTTGACCTCCCGACCCTGATGGGAAGGGATTGCGACGACCCGGAAGCCGAAGGCGAAGTCGGGATTTGCGGAGTCGCAATCAGCTCGCTTGCCGATATGGAGGTCCTCTTCCGGGGCATTCGCTTGCAGGATGTCTCCACGTCGATGACCATCAACGCTCCCGCCGCAATGGCCCTTGCGTTCTACATTGCTGTTGCCGAAGCGCAGGGAGGAAACCGGAAAGCCCTCCGGGGAACGATTCAGACGGACATCCTCAAAGAGTACATCGCTCAGAAGGAGTGGATCTATCCTCCTCATCCTTCAATGCGGATCATTGTCGACATGGTTGAATTCTGCTCCCGCGAAATGCCGCAATGGAATCCCATCTCCGTGAGCGGTTACCATATCCGCGAGGCCGGATCGACTGCAGTTCAGGAACTGGCATTTACCCTCGCAGACGGCTTTGCATATGTGGAAGCATGCATCGAGCGGGGAATGAATGTTGACGAATTCACACCACGGCTCTCATTCTTCTTCAACTCTCATCTCGATTTCTTTGAGGAGATTGCGAAATTCAGGGCGGCGCGAAGAATATGGGCGAAGCGTTTGAAAAACAAATATGGGGCAAAGAATCCGCGGTCATGGACCCTTCGCTTCCATACGCAGACAGCCGGATGTACGCTGACCGCCCAACAACCTGAGAACAATATCGTCCGCACTGCCTTCCAGGCTCTGGCGGCAGCGCTCGGTGGAACGCAATCTCTCCATACGAACTCGATGGATGAGACGCTTGCCCTGCCATCTGAGAAGGCGGTCAAGATCGCCCTGAGAACACAACAGCTCATCGCGTTTGAAACAGGCGTAACAAACACCATCGATCCCCTGGGAGGAAGCTATTTCGTCGAATCGCTGACGGACAAGATGGAGCGGGAGGCTGAATCATATTTCGAGAAGATCGAAGCTCTTGGCGGAGTGATTCCCGCGATCGAGGCAGGGTTCTTCCAGCGCGAAATCGCAGAGGCTGCTTACCGGTACCAGATCGAACTCGACAAGAAGGAAAAGATCATTGTTGGAGTGAATGATTTCGTTGAGGAGGACGAGAAAATTGAGATTCCGATCCTCTATATCTCACCCGAGGTAGAGCGAAAGCAAAAGCAGCGAATCGCTGAGGTCAGGGCAGGGAGAAGCGCTGCTGCGGTTGAAGATGCGCTCACCAGTCTGAGGGAAGCGGCACACGCCGGCACCAATCTCATGCCTCATCTGATCGACTGCACCAGGGCGTACGTGACACTGGGTGAAATGAGTTCAACCCTTGCGGAAGTCTTTGGAGTTTATGAAGAAACTGCTGTCTTCTGAGATGATGGCAGGGCACCGCTGCTGATCTTCCCCCTTACAATTCCAACCGGAATATCGCTGTGACTCCAAGAGTCAGGGCCGAAGTCTCTTTGCTCGCGACGACCGTCATCTGGGGAAGCACGTTTGCCGTTGCAAAGCTGGCGATGACGGGGATGAGTGCACAGTCGCTCATGATCTTCCGGTTCAGCGCAGCGTCTGTCTTCTTTCTCGTTTTCTTCTGGCGACACATCATTCCCATTCCTCTTGCCGCAATGAAGAAGGGAACTATCCTTGGGACGCTCCTTTTTCTTGGTTTCATTGCTCAAACAATCGGGCTGAACTACACAACAGCATCGAAGTCCGCTTTCATAACCTCGATGATGGTTGTGTTCACTCCTTTCCTCCAGGTACTGATTTCGAAAAAATCTCCCACGATCGGGAATGTTCTCGGTATCGTCGTTGTCTGCGGCGGTCTCTGGCTCTTCACGTCTCCTGAGGGTTCTTCATTCAATCTTGGCGACGGGTTGACGCTACTCTGCGCCTTGCTCTTTGCCATTTATATCGTTTATCTGGATGTGGTCTCAAAAACCATTCCCACCCTTCAGTTGTCATTCCTTCAGGTGGCATCCTGTGCTGTCCTCTCATGGGGCCTTATCCTTCCTATGGACGGCCCTGTTCTCCCGGCCTCCTCGAATTCGTGGGTGGCACTTGCATATCTCACGATCTTTGCAACGTTTCTGACGACGCTCGTTCAAACGCGCTTTCAGCAGGACACAACGCCGACGAGAGCAGTCATCATTTTCTCTGTAGAACCACTCTTTGCAACACTGTTTGCGTCGCTTCTTCTCAATGAGGTGATCGGATCTGTCGGATTGATCGGTGGAATGCTGATTGTCGGGGGCATCCTTCTTTCGGAACTTTCCGATCTTGTTCCCGGCCTGCGCAATCCGGTTATGGTGCGCAATGAAACGCGCTAACAGATCGGCGTACACCCGAGGGACCTTTGGGAAATCATTCGCGCGCCCTTAAGAGGGAGCAGTTGAAGCCTTGATTCTTACAGTGGGTCATCGTACTTTCTGCCGGAGAAGTTGTCAGCGCAATGCAAACAAGGGTTCACCTGATCGTCGAAGGTCTCGTCCAGGGTGTGGGGTTTCGCTGGTTTGTTTCGCGCACAGCGAAGTCTCTGAACCTGTCGGGCTATGTTCGTAACCGCGACAACGGGAGCGTGGAAATCATGGCAACGGGCGAAAAGGGGATGTTGCACGAACTGATCAAGGCCACGAGGATTGGTCCCCGGGGAGCAAGCGTAATCGATGTGAAAGTCGAGTGGCAATCCGATTCCCCGGCGGCAACGAAAGGAGATCCAGCAGGATTTGAAATCCGGTAGATCCGCACTCGTGCCACGCATTGGTTTCGGCTATGATATCCATCGTCTTACATCCGACCGCAAACTGATTCTCGGCGGTGTTGAGATCCCTCACTCGCACGGACTGCTCGGCCACTCCGACGCCGATGTCCTCCTTCACGCGATCATGGATGCCATGCTGGGAGCTGCTGCACTTGGTGATATTGGAAAGCATTTTCCCAATACTGATCCGAGGTTTCAGGGGAATTCAAGCCTGATTCTCCTCGGACATGTAGCCGATCTTCTCCACAAACACCAATACCGGGTGGGGAATGTCGACTCAACAGTGGTCCTCGAAGAACCAATGATTGGCCCGTTTGTAGAGGAGATGCGGAAAAACATTTCGTCTGTCCTGAGAGTTGACCCCGGCCTGATTTCTGTAAAAGCCACGACCCAGGAAGGACTGGGTGCGATTGGGGCACGTGAAGGCGTCGCAGCGTACGCAGTGGCGCTGTTGGTTCACCGCTAGGGAGCCAACTTGGAAGAACTCATTTTCTCCCTTCAACAATTTCCTCCTCTGCTTGTTTATCTCATCGTTTTCGCTGTTGCTTTCGCCGAGAACATTTTTCCACCGTCTCCGAGCGACCTCCTGATCGTATTTGCAGGCTCTCTTGTGGGTGTCGGACATGGCGGATTTATTCCGGTCCTCCTTGCTGCAACCCTTGGCAGCACATGCGGGTTCCTCGTGATGTACAAACTGGGTCTCTGGTTCGGGCGAAAGATTCTCGATGACGGGAGAATGAGCTTCCTGCCCAGAGGAGCTATTCACAAGGTTGAAGCCTGGTTCAGACGATTCGGATACTGGGTCATAGTTGCCAACCGCTTCCTCGCAGGCACAAGGGCAGTTGTTGCATTCTTCGCGGGGATGTCAGACCTGCAGCTGGGCAAAACTCTTCTTCTTTCCTTCATAAGTTCCCTGGTCTGGAACGCCATCCTTATCTCATCCGGGTACACTCTTGGCAATAATTGGAAACAGATCGGGGACCATCTGGCCTCATATTGGAAGATCATGACCATCGGGATTTGTCTCCTTGTTCTCGTCTTTGCGGTCCGCTCATTTTTCCAGAACCGGCGCAGTGTGAAGCCGTGATCGAGTTCCTCTATTCAATTGACAGGGGTCTCTTCCTTTTCCTCAATCAAACACTGGCAAATCCTGTTGGTGATGTTCTCTGGCCACTGATTACGAGCTATGACAAACTGGTTCCCGTACGCATCCTCCTTGTTCTGGTATGGCTCTGGTTGTTGATCAAAGGGGGGAGGACAGGGAGAACGACCGCGCTTCTGCTGATTCCCTTAGTGCTCATCAGTGACAAATTGAACAGTGAAGTGCTGAAAGAATTGTTCAGCAGGCCCAGACCCTGCCATGAAGTCGATGGGGTCACGATAGTGAACAACGTGAGATTGCTTGTCCCCTGCGGACCTGGCAACGCATTTCCATCCTCACATGCGGTGAACAACTTCGCGGTAGCCTTTCTCTTTTCGACTTTCTATTCCCGGTACACATGGGCCTTTTTCACCTGGGCGGCCCTGGTCGGTCTTTCCAGGCCGTCTGTCGGCGTTCACTACCCGTCGGACGTCATCGGCGGGGCCCTGGTCGGAATGGCCATAGCCTATGCGGTCATCAAAATCTGGAAGTATGTGGAGAATCGGTTCCTTCCTCCGGACTCCGGATCCAAACCTGCCGGAGCCGAATGAACAGAAGCCCTTCAGACACCAGTCCGCAGCGGAAGAAAACAGGATTTCTCTTTTTCCTCAGCATCCTGTCCGGCGTTATGCTCGGTTTGTCTTTCCCGCCGAGTTCTGCCGGAGTTCTGGCGTGTTTCGGATTGATTCCATTCCTGATCGTTCTGTCGGAAACGGAGAAAACCTCAACTGCTCTCAAGTACTCATACGTCACGTTTCTCTTGTTCCACGTTATCACACTCAACTGGACCGGTGGATACGAACACGGGAACGACCCTTATATGATGATCGCCGGCGGGGTAACAATGTTCCTCCACCCGGCATTCTATTTCATTCCCGTCTCGCTGTTCCTGTTTGTTCGCAGGAGACTTGGTGAAAGGGCAGCCCTCTGGAGTCTACCGTTTATATGGGTTACTTATGAGTACTCTCATTCACTGAGTGAATGGTCTTTTCCGTGGATGACAATCGGTAATAGTCATTCTTATGATCTTGCCAGAATCCAGTTTGCGAGCATCTTCGGTGTCTTTGGGATCTCTCTCTGGATTCTGCTTATGAATGTCGTAGGCTATTGGCTCTTTGTACAACTTGCGCGGCGGGCCTGGACCCCATTCTCGGCAAAGGCTGTTGTCGCCGTGTTTGTACTGGTGATGCTTTACATGATTCCCAGGATTCATGGTGAGATAGTCCTTGATCGGTCTTCCGTGGCGAGGGGGATCGCCTCTGACTCCATCACGGTCGGAATCGTTCAACCGAACCTGGATCCCTGGCAGAAGTGGAAAAAAGATCCTACGGGGATAATCGGTCTCTATCTGTCCCTCACAGACTCCCTGCTCAACGAACCGGGGGAGAAACCCGACCTCGTGCTCTGGCCTGAGACAGCTTTACCGGTCAGGCTCCTTTCCCTGGGAGCGACGAGCCAGCGGAATTTGCTCCATCATAAACTTGATGAACGCCAGATTTCACTCGTAACCGGTTTTCCCCACATAATGGTGTACGTGGATTCATCCAGCGCGCCTCCCAGTGCAAAACGGATTCGCTCGACCGGAGAGCGCTATGACGATTTTAACGCTGTTGCGTTCATGCAGCCCGGGGTAAGCGGTGTCAAATGGTATGGAAAGATGAAAATGGTTCCCCTTGCCGAGAGGGTTCCATATGCGGACGCTTTTTACTACCTTGACTTCCTTCGCTGGGGCGTTGGCATCGGCGGGTGGCAAATCGGTCCGGACACAACAATCTTTGTCGATCAACGGACGGGCGCGGCCTTCTCTGTCATGATCTGCTACGAGTCGACATATCCCGATTTCGTCGCGACCTTTGTCAGAAAAGGTGCAGAATTTATCTCGGTCATTACGATTGACAGCTGGTGGGGGAGGATGTCCGGGGCTTTCCAACACCAGCAATTCTCGATCTTCCGGGCAATTGAAAACAGGCGATGGGTCGCACGCTGTGCACTTGGCGGGTTCTCCTGCTTCATCGATCCGTATGGCCGGGTTTTTGACAAGACCGGACTTTTCACACGCGACGTGATCAAGCGAACCATTCCACGATCCAG